>NZ_JAWLIQ010000002.1:0-255992 GCF_033485175.1 Sporosarcina sp. YIM B06819
ATGAACTCGACGTTGTATCTGTTATTGATTATTTGAATGACAAAACAACTAAGCAATTTAATGCGTCTTCAAAGGCGACAGCTCGATTAGTGACAGCACGTTTACGTGAAGGGTATACGGTGGTTGATTGCCAAAAAGTCATTGATACGAAAGTGAAAGAGTGGCTGGGTGATCCGCATTGGCAGAAGTATTTACGTCCTTCCACATTATTCAATGCGACGAATTTTGAAAACTATTTGGAAGAGTCGAGGGGCATCAAGCCACCAGTAAGCAGTCCATCAAAGCCACCTGAATTAGACTTTAGCAAAGGGGAGGCGTAACGGATGGGGCGTCATGAACAGATTGAAAAAAGCGTGTTAGGGTCGATGTTGGCGGAAAATTATTTAATCGTCGATAGTGATGTGAAACAAGATTTTTTCATCAGTCAAATTCACAAGAATATTTTTGGCTGCATGCAAGCATTACTGGCGAAAAGGCGTCCAGTTGACTATATAACGCTATTGACAATGATGGAGCCCGTGCTACTTGGCGGTGCGAATTACTTGGCTGAACTGGCGAATTTTGCGAACCAGACGAAGTTTGACCGTTATGTTGACATGATGCGCGAGGCGTGGAAAAACCGTGAGAAAAATAACATCCTCATACAGGCAAAAGAGGGAGATTGGGAAATCGGCTCGATTCAACAAGCGTTCGAGGAGTTAGAAAAGGAAGGCAGCGTAGGAAGCGAAACCAACATTAAAATGGAGTTGGTACGTATGGGTGAAAGGCCATATGAACAAACGCAGCATGTACCTGGCGTACCGACTGGATTGCATGATGTGGACAAATTACTCGACGGTTTCCAACCTGCCGAATTAATCATCATTGCCGCGAGACCGTCGATGGGAAAAACTGATACGTTGAACCATTTTGCGCTCCATGCAGGATTAGCGGGCTATAAGCCGATTATTTTTTCGCTAGAGATGAGTAGAACGTCGATGATCGATCGCTTCATCGCAATAACGGGGGGCTATAACCGACTACGCATGCGGAATCCTTACATGCATTTTACCGACAAGCAAAAATCGAACTGGCTCCCGACACTCGCTAGATTGAACGAAGCGAATATTCATATCGATGACCGCGCCGGACTGACAGTGTCCCAAATGCGTGCCGAAGCGAGAAAAATGATACATACGGAGCCGAAGCTAAAACCGATTATTTTCGTTGATTATTTGCAAATTATCCGTGGTAACTTCCCGAATCACAATCGTACTGAAATGATTGGACAGATTAGCAATGAGTTAAAGCAACTAGCCAAAGAATTTAACTGTCCTGTCGTTTGTCTATCGCAGCTAAATCGCGGTGTTGAAATCCGTGATAACAAACGTCCCGTCATGAGCGATTTACGCGACTCGGGAAATATTGAACAAGATGCGGATGTCATCGGTTTTTTATACCGCGACGATTACTATAACATAGACACGGATAGGCCGGGCTTGTTAGAAATTCATATCGCAAAACATCGCAATGGCCCCACTGGCACAACAACTATTGGCTATGTGAAGGAAACTGGAATTCTTCACAACATCGACTGGCAAGAAGAAAAGCGCAGGGCGTCTAGACAATGAGAAAGGATGGCGTGAATATGGTATCTGTACAAGAGGTGTTTCAGTTGGCGATTGAAATGGACATGATTCACCTGGCACATCGGATTTTTTGGGCAATTGCCAATGGAAAAGTGAGAGTGGAGGAGGATTCTGAACGTTTGGATGTCATTGACTATGACGATGAAATAATTTCGGAGATGGTTGCGCAAAATAAGTTAAATATTGGAAAAATAAAACTGTACGTCGCTCAAACAATAATGCCAGATCGATACGCATTTTATTATAGTGAAAATGTTTTAGAGGCGCACGCACTCCATCAAGAGATGTTCCGAGAGACACCGAATCGATTGACGAATGCCTCGCATTTAATGCCCAAGCTTTTTCATTTTGATGAAACGGATGATGCAAACATTTTATATTTTCATCGCAATAAAGTCGTCGCGTATCCGTATTATTTGGGACATGCGCGGGCGGGGGAGCGGGTGTTGGAGGTGATGTAGGTTTGAGTATGAGGATTGTTACTAGAATCAACTTTTTGTTATAATAGAATCACGATGATTTTGAGAGAAGGGGGGAATGAAAATGGATGAAATCTTAGACGTATTAAAATCAATACAAAAGGAACAGAATGAGTTCCGAACTGAAATGAATGAATTCCGAACTGAAGTGGTTGAACGATTAGAAACGATAGAAAAATATGCAATTTATAACGGTGAAAAATTAGATAACCATCGCGAATATGCAGGGAAGAAAACGAGTTTTATCGAACATAAGAACTTAGAATTGGAACAACGTATATATGAGCTTGAAAATCGTTTTAGGCAGTGAAAAAGGTAAGCATTATTTAATTTTGGTGCTTATTTTGTTTGAAATTTGTCTATGAATCCGAGCTTAAAAGGGGGGAGTAAGACTACATGTTTTGCTCTTTTTTCTATGGTGAAAATGTAAACGGGTGAGCGTACGAATCCATCAAAAGCAGCCAAGTCTACTGAGGCGTAACAAAACCATTAACCCACAAGTCCTATTACTAATAGTATTGCGCTTATTGGCAATTTAGTTGCCATGCCGTTCGTAAAATCATGGGGATTTGTTGTATTATGTGTAATCTCACCAATTTGCTTATCCTTCGTTAACTCAAGTTCCTCCACCAAATCTATATCCGTCGAATAGTTAAAACGCTTCCTTTATTTTTATTCGAATGTTATATACCATCCATTTATCTAATAATGATTAACAATGACAAAGGGTAGTTTGTTATAGGATAATGGTTATGTATAGGATAGGAAATAGTATGGAGGAAACTCCGCAAAGAAGGAAGTGTAGAGCAGTGGATTTTGAAATGGTTATGCAGGAGCTCGAGGCCCTTGGCAAGGAACGAATGAAAAAAATGTACATGTCAAATGGTGCCCATGAGCCGCTTTTTGGCGTGGCGACAGGTGCTATGAAACCAATGGTAAAGACCATAAAAATAAATCAGCCTTTAGCTGAAGAGCTTTATGCGACAGGCAACTATGATGCCATGTATTTTGCAGGCATTATTGCAGACCCAAAAGCAATGACGGAGGGGGATTATGATCGTTGGATGGACGCAGCGTATTTTTATATGCTGTCCGATTATGTGGTGGCCGTAACGTTATCAGAGTCAGACATTGCACAACAAGTTGCCGATAAATGGATTGCAAGCGGGGAAGAGCTGAAAATGTCAGCGGGCTGGAGTTGCTACTGTTGGTTGTTAGGGAGTCGGAAAGATGTGGAGTTTTCGGAAAGTAAGATGGCCGATATGCTTGATTTGGTGAAAAATACAATTCACGATTCACCAGAACGAACGAAATCCGCTATGAATAATTTTGTATACACCGTGGGGACTTCCTATGTACCGCTCCATGAAAAAGCAGTGGAGACGGCAAAGGTGATAGGAATAGTAGAAATCAAAAAAGATAATAAGAAAAGCAGTTTTGTCAATGCTTGTGAAAGTATTGATAAAATGGTTGATAAAGGGAGGATTGGTTTTAAGCGAAAGCATGTGAGATGTTAATGGCAGCCTCGCATTGCGAGGCTGATTTTCATTCCGTAACAATCAACCCTAACAAAGAAGCCATTTGAATGGCTTGATAAGAATTTACTTTGCAGCCTTTCAGATCATCAAAAGATACAATCAGCGATTCAAAAGTAGAATTGCTTAGGTCAACCCCTTTAAGTGGCGTTTTTTCAAAGTTTGAACCATCAATATTGCACAAGTTAAACACGACATTTTTAAAAATACAATCATAAAAATCGGCACTTACTAATGAGGTATCTTGAAAATTAACCTTCTCTAGTTTTGAATTCCCGAACGCAGTTAAGTTCAGTATAGAATTATCAAATTCTACATTGCCGAAGCGAGATTCTGTCAAATCAAGCCCTAGTAATTTGCAATTCTTAAATACAGCCCTGTGTATGGAGGAATGACTTAAAGTAGCGTTCGAAAAATCGCAATTTTCGAAAATGACGTCTGTGATTTCGATATAGCTAAAATCGGTATTATTAAACTTACAATTTTTAACGATCATTTGATACAACCGCGGTCTATCCAACACTTCATTCGTAAAAATGGAATCATTAATGATGCACATTTCTAGTTCTGGATCTTCTTGATAAAAAATATCTTGGAAATTCATTGTAGGTAAATCATAGGGGATTTTGGGTGCATCAATTTTCATATGAACGACCTCTTTCAGCTATATAGTAAGTGCATTGAACTTCAGACCTTGCATCTAACAGTAAGCCATTAAAGATTATTATAAAAGACTATATTTTTATCGGGGTTTGTGTGCTCAGTTCTTAGAACATTTTATTACATAAATCTAGTCGTTTGGAACTAGGGAAATGAAAAATGATTGTAGAGGAGGATGTTTCATGAAAAAACTATTAATTCTTGGTGCTAGTGGGTTAGTTGGTAAAGCGATTGCGAAGGAATGCGCAAAGAATTTTGATGTATATGGAACGTATTTTTCAACAAAAACGGATCTGGCAGAAGTCAAACAATTTCAATTAAGCGTTCAGGATGAGGGAGCAATAAGAGAGATATTGCAGGTAGTTCAGCCTGATATTATTATTTCGAGTTTACGGGGCGATTTTGATGAGCAACTCACATTCCATCAAAACTTAACGGAGGCCATAAAAAATAAAGCGACTATGCTTTACTATTTCTCAACAACCAATGTTTTCGATGGCGATTTGTCCATGCATCATAGTGAATCAGATGCCCCTATCGCTAACTCAGATTATGGTCGATTTAAGATGAACTGTGAGAATATGCTAATGCAATCACTAGGCAATCGTTCGGCTATTATTAGAATCCCAGGTATTTGGGGAAAGAACTCCCCTCGCATGAACAGCCTAAAAAATAACCTTGAAACAGCTGAACCCATCGAAGCTTACAGTAACTTAGAATGTAGTTTCCTGTCGGATGTACAGCTAGCCCGTCAAGTATGCTTCATTTTTGAAAATGAATTGAGCGGAATATTCCATTTAGCTGCGGTGGACATGGTGAAGGAGTGCACTTTCATCGAAGAATTAGCTGGCCAATTAACAACCGGGGACATAAATATGCAATGTAACACTTATCAGGATAAAGAGACTACTTATTATTTTGGCCTTGTGTCAAATCGTGAGGACTTGCCAGAGGATCTTAACATCACGAATAAGGAAATTATTTCTTACTTGGTGGAGTGACCGCCTGATGATGGGCAATCATGTGGATGTTTATTAACCTTTAAAGAACAGGGCTGTTAAATTAGACTATTTTTATTATTGTTCAGCTAATGAGTGGGAGATGGAATAGTAATGGAATCATTTTTCTATTTTAATATGTTTAGAAATATAATTTCTAGCTTTTTTCAAGATGGTATCTGGGTAGTCGGCTTTTTTTACTTGTTAAATAAAACAGTTGAGAGTAATAGACTTAAACAGATTTCCAAATATGTTATGGGCACAGTTTTGGCTTTATTGTTTGTTTATTCAGTAATGTCAAGTGTGTAAGGTTTTCTTATTCAAGTAACGGGGTGGAGTGGATGAAAAAGTACCTCATAATTGGCTTGGTCATTTTATTACTTGCTCCATTTTATATTGTACAAACAAAAAAACGCTTGTACGAAAATAAAATTGAACATTTCCTGACAGAAGTGATGTTATATGGTAAGGAAGATATACAGTCAATTGAAGGTAAATGGCATTTTGCAGGACTGCCAAAGTATTGGGTTAACGTCGTTTTTTCAGATGAACCAAATGTTGTGTATGTTTATTTTGCTCACGATAAAGAACAGATAGGACAATTTGAATATTATTCAATAGACTCCACGATTCTTTCAACAGACAAATTAAAACACTACGAGCCATACGAAGGAGATAAGAAAAGGGCGAACTAGGGATTATTTATCCATTGTGAGAAAGGCTGTGAAGTTAATTGGGAGATTATAAAGCAGTGCTATTCGATTTAGATGATACCTTACTTAATAGGGATATGGCAGTAGATAACCTATTTTCAATTATTTTAGAAAAGTGTTATGGGGATATCGAACATTCGGCTAAAAACGACATGCTGCAAAGGTTCAAAGAATATGATAAAAGAAGTTATGGCGATAGTAATAAAATAAAAGTTTTGGAATCATTTTTTGATGATTTCCCACCCAAATATAAATTGCCACGCAATGTATAAAGGGTATTTGGTTCAATCCCCATATGAATAAGAATGATTCTGAAATAAAGCCATATGCTGAGATTAATTCTTTTGATGGCTTATTAAGTTATTTTGCAATATAAGTAGATATCCGTGACAATTATTGCTTCTATTATTTTGAAGACCCTACTAGGATTTATAGAGAAAATAAGATCTCGAAGGTCGACTGATCAAGCTTTGGAAGAAATAGCGGGGTGCTTTACATAACAATATTGGGGGAGGAACAATGAGAAAAACGTCATTTTTCATACTATTATTTGTATTAATAATGCTTACATCTTGTGGCGGACCCTATACATCGACAACGTCTTTCTTGAAGATTACGGAAAAAGGACACTCGGACAATTATAACGAATACTGGATAAAAGCTTATGATCCGAATAATCACACTGAAGACGTAGCTTTTAAAATCGTTGTTGATGAGGTGATGGTTTGGAATCTAATAGAGGAAAATAAAGAGTATTCTACTACTTATTCGAAAGCAGGAAATAATCCTTGGATTTTAATTGAAATAGAACATAAAATGGATCCTAAAAAATGAAGCAATCTATCTTTAACTCTGTAGTGTCGTGCTGATTTTGCGCTACATGTATGGCTAACGAATGCATTTGTTGAAGAAAATTTGTAAATTGAAAATCGAGGAGACAAACATATGACTTTATATTCAGTACTGGTGGGGAATAGCCCTTTACAAACAGTTGATTGTACAGGAATTGCTGAAATTACGGTAAGAGAATTGAAGGAAATATATCCAATTACAGAAAGTACAACAGTACAATCGTGGCATTTGATGGATGATGATGCACGTATTATGCATGTGCCAGATGAGTCAAATTTTGGTCATTTGAATATATTTCAATGGAATAATCCGCCATATGATTTAGAGTTTTATAATGAAAAACCCTTTGTATACGGCATCGAGGGAAATTGGGGACATCAATTTTTAGCGGACTTTTTAATCTATTTGAAGCAACATATAAAACCGGAGCAAAGCGCTGAATTAATTAGATTTTGGGCAGAAGATTACGACGGAAAAATAGAAAGTCGTCGTATCACTATTGAAGAAGTCGAATTGCATCATCTTGAAAGCTTGAAAAACGAGGAATACATACGTGTCGTTTTTATATAGCTATTGTTAGAAGGTACTTACTAGTTGCACTGAATTTGTATCAACACTATTAAGAGTTTTTTTCAACTCCCATGAGAATTAACGCAGAACTTCGCGAAAATAGCAACACTAAAAAAATGAGTACGGCGTCTAGATATTGGTTCAGATTACTTGTTGGATTAGATGTGAATGAAATATTCAGAAGAAGAGGCACGTACCAAATAAAAATACGTGAAAAGCAACTCATTTGTTTGTTTTGTCATGACGCTGGGATTGCTTCCGATTCCTTCTATCTCTTTACCGTTTATTTTGAATGCCTTTATAATGGGCGTTGTGCTAAGTGTTTATCGGCGGAAGGATTTGACGTCTATGAGGTCGGCACAGCCGCAGCAATAGGGATTCGATGAGTCGAAGGTCCCGAAATGACAATAACTCTGTCCAATTGATCGATAACTCTGCGGAAATGATCGATAACCTCCGGCAAATGATCGATAATGACTTCGAATTGATCGATAACCTCTGGCAAATGATCGATAAGTTTCCAATGATGCTTATCGGGGGATATAAAGCTTGGGCTGTCCTGAAAACTGACTTTCAGGGCAGCCCCTTTTCATCGTTTATTTTGGTGTAGAAAGCGTGTGCGCCCCAAGCTCCCGCGAGCGTGCGGTCGCTTTATCAATACATTCACCAATCGCTTCTTTAAACAATCTACCTTCCAATGCCTTCAATCCGGCCTCCGTTGTGCCGTTTGGACTGGTGACGTTTTTTCGCAGTTCTGCTGGTTCAGTACCAGTCTCTTTCATCATCGCCGCGGCGCCTTCGAGCGTTTGGATGATGAGGGAGCGTGCGACGTCTTTGGAAATGCCTTTGGCGATTGCGGCTTCTTCAAGCGCTTCTGCTAAATAGTATACATACGCAGGACCGCTGCCAGATAGTGCGGTAACCGCATGGAGATCGTCTTCTTCGACTTCTTTCACCAGGCCAATCGCTTCCAATAACCCGAGAACATGTCCGCGCATCAAATCATCTACGGCGTTGTTCATCGCAATGCCGGTAGCCGATTTGCCAATGGTTGCCGAAGTGTTTGGCATGGAACGAGCAACTGGCCTTGCGCCGAGTCCATTTTCAATCGTCTCGATGGAAACGCCCGCGATGACAGACAAGATGGCGGCTTGTGCCGTAAGGAGAGGGCGAATGTCCGCCATCGCCTGATGAATGTCTTTTGGTTTTGTCGCAAGTACAATTAGATCTGCCGTTTTCAATGCCTCTTTATTATTACAAACAATCGAAACGCCATATTGATGTTGTAATGAAATCAGTCTTTCGTCATCTGATTTATTCATCACATAGACCAGCTTCGGCTCAATGACACCTCGTTTAACAATCCCTGCAATAACGGCTTCCGCCATTGAACCAGCACCTATAAATACAATTTTCTTCATATCAATCTCTCCTTTTATGTCTATTGATTCCTTGCTGAATAAAAAAAACACGCGCTCTCATCCTTTAATAAAAGGACGAAAACGCATGTTTCCGCGGTACCACCTAGTTTTACTAGCTAATTTTTGCTAGTACATCTTGTTCTTTCGTAACGCGAAAGGCACGGCCGGGTTTCCACGGCAGCTCGGAAGGAGGTTCAAGGTAGGAGAGGGACTGTGGCTTTCAGCCGGTGGCCACATTTTCTGCTGTCCATTGCTACTTTTACTAATCTTCGTCTACGCTTATCGATTCATGAATTAGAATGATTATTGCACGTCGTCTGAACAAAGTCAACATTTCGTCCGATTATTGGTTTGTTTGAAAGAAAAACCAAATGACGCTGATGATGGCAATGGCGACCAATACGGCGAATGTTACTTTGACAGCACTCACTGGTGATTTGCCACTAACCTTGCCAGTTTGCCCATTGACGAGAAAACGATAAATTGTATTGTTAAAGCTAAAGGATGAAATCCAGAGAGGCAACAAAACATGCTTATAGGTAATGGCCGAATAGTCGGTGGAAACACTCACGATTTGAACTTCATCCCCATGCACTTGTCTGTAAATACCACTCGTAATTCCTCGGTCAATGAGCCCTTTGGCATCTGTCCAACCTTCCTTTAAGGGGATTGAATATCTTTCCGCTAAAAATCCAGATAAATAGTCAGATTTATAATCCACTAAACTGTTTAACTCGAAAGGTTCAATATTGTCAATGAGCCCACTAGCTACATTGCGAGAAGCTTTGACTAATACATCATCAAAAAACTCACGATAGCGGCCGTGTTCTGTACGCCATCTAATTTTACGCACTTGCTCCGTCACCTGCTTCGTCTCGCCGTTTTCGGTGACCGTACGTGTTTCCATAACATAATAATAGGTGCCAATTTTGACAACATAGGCAGAATCCGTTTGCGAATCAAATGTCCAATAAGGAATATAGGCGCCAGATAAAGTATGTAGCGTATATGATTTTTTTAGTTTGTTAGGAGCAAAATATCTTTTGCGTATCCACACTTTAAATTTATCGACGGCTTCGTCCTGTGAAATTTGAAAGGGGAGTACTAATGCAGGCTTGATGCCGGCATGATGGTCACTGATGGCAATATGTGAAGAGCCGCAAAATGAACAGAAATCCGCTACCTTGTCTTTATCTAATAGAGTTTCAGCTCCACAGCTGTCGCATCTGAATACCCGTTTTTCATCGTCCCAGCTATGATCCACTTGCTCTAGTGCTTGTAAAAAATCATGCTCAGTTGTGTTGTTGCGTGTTTTTTCGATGTCACGTTCGCCCCCGCAAAACGGGCATTTTAATGTGCCCGTTGCGGGATCGAATGCAGCATTGCCGCCACAAGAAGGACATTTCGTCACTGCTGTTTGTTCAACTGTATAGGATTCGTTTGCTTCACCTGTCATGAAACCACCTCATTCATATGCATGTTACAGCGTATCTCCACAGTCGCCACAGAATTTTGCCGTTGGCGCATTTTTCTTGCCACATTTCGCACAGGTTTTTTCCGTCACTTGCTGCGCGCCACACTCTCCGCAAAACTTGGCGTCTGTATTGACAGGAGCTTGACAGCTAATACAAGGCACTTTTTCTGCTTGAACCGTTTTGCCGCATTGTCCGCAAAATTTAGCCGTTGTTAGAATTGGCGCTTGGCAATGGGGGCAGCTGATTGTAGCTGGCTGTGCTACCACAGGCTGTTGATGGCCACCCGAAAATGCATTGGCCATCACGCCGCCGAGTGCAGCCCCCGCACCTAGTCCAGCCCCTGCACCCGCTAATCCGCCGCCTTCATTACGCGCCGCTTCACGAATCGCTTCTGCCGCTTGGTATCGCTGATACTGATTCATATCGCCAAGTACACCCATCGTTGTGCGCTTATCCATCGCTTTCTCAACTTCTTCAGGCAATGATAAGTTTTCAATGAACAGGGAGGTGATATCAAAGCCAAATGCGTTGAAGCGTTGTTTCATCTTCGCTTGCCCTTGCGCGCTCAATTCATCATAATGCATGGCCAAATCCAAAGCTGGAATTTTCGACTCCGCAAACAGATCCGTTAGTCCAGACAAAATCATCTTTTTCAGTTGGTCTTCAATGGCACTTGTCTCGTAGGAAGCACCCGTTCCAAACAGTTCCTTGAGGAATACCGTTGGCTCAGACACGCGGTAGGAATAAATCCCATAGCCGCGTAAACGAATCATTCCGAATTCAGCATCCCGCATCATAATCGGATTGGAAGTGCCCCATTTTTGATTGACAAATTGTTTCGTATTGACAAAATAGACTTCGGCTTTAAAAGGGGATTCAAAGCCATGTTTCCACGACTTCAACTTCGTTAAAATCGGCATATTTTGTGTATATAATTGATGGCGCCCTGGTCCAAAGACATCGGCAATCTCGCCTTCATTGACAAAAATTGCCGCTTGCGATTCTCGTACAGTTAACTCTGCCCCCATTTTAATTTCATTGTTGTCAACCGGGAAACGGTAGACCATCGTATTCGTACTGCTATCTGTCCATTCGATCACTTCTATAAATTGACTTTTGAAAAATCCGAATAAGCCCATATAAGCACTCTCCTTAAGTAAGGTAATCATTCAATAATGTAGTTTCATTATAGCATTAATTCGCGAGAAAGTTTTTTGTGAATTATAGAAATTCTTCGAGATAAAGATGCTCTATTACCAAACAAATTTTCATTGTTTGGCAATGGAGTATCTTTTTATTTACTTCGAATGTTTGTTTTTTACAGTTTCGGGGCAATACTTGTTTCAAACCAATGAGTGATAGCAGATTAGAAGCCATCACAAAGACTCTATAAGGAGAGATTTCATGTCGAAAATAAAGATTCTTTTGCTAGCCATATTTTTTGTAGGTTCAACCTTTGTTGTAACACAAGCTTCCACTCTGGCAACTTCTGTTGAGAAGGGGGATGAATTTACATTTTTACACTATCTTTCTGATGAATTAAGATCATCAGAAAGTGAAGTGCCTTTTAAGGATTATATCGTCGTAGAACCACAGCTGAAGTTGCAACCAGAGCCGAAGATCTATACGGTTATTCAAGGAGATAATTTGTATCGAATTGCACGTAATCACGATATTTCGTTAACCTCACTTATGGCCATGAACAGTTTGACGGAGTCATTGATTTACCCTGGAGATGAATTAATTGTCAGTACAGATGGGGAGGCAGTTGAACCCAGTGATATTAGTGAAACCTTCAAAACAGTTGTGCCTGCCTCAAATACGTTGGTAGAAGCTGTTGTCCCATCGGAAGAACCGGCTGATGGTGAGGGGAGAGAGTTGCTAGTAACTGCAACGGCGTATACAGCGTATTGCGAAGGGTGTTCAGGCACAACGGCTTACGGCATTGATTTACGTGCAAATCCCAATCATAAAGTCATTGCGGTTGATCCGAAGTTGATTCCGCTAGGGACAAGAGTATGGGTGGAAGGCTACGGGGAGGCGATTGCTGGCGATACAGGTGGGGCTATTAAAGGGCATAAAATTGATGTATTCATCCCGTCTTATGATCGTGCGATGCAATGGGGCGTAAAGAAAGTGAAGATGAAAGTCTTAAATTAATTTAAAAAAGGGCCTGCCCAACAATCGTACAACTTTGTTGGGAGGCCTTTAATAATTAAGATAAACGGCTTTTAAAATCTTCGTAACTAAATTGTTTAATGACTTTAACGCCGTCATTGACTGTATTTAACACGATTGCAGGTAAGTTGACGCCATTAAATGTATTGTTTTTCACCATGGAATAATGAGCCATATCGCAAAATACGAGCTTGTCGCCAGGCTGTAAAGGTTGATCGAAAGAATAATCACCAATGACATCGCCTGCCAGGCAGGTAGGCCCGCCAAATCGATAGGTATGGGCTTTTTCGTTAGGCATTCCCGCACCGATGATTTCAGGACGATAAGGCATTTCCAAGACATCAGGCATATGACACGCCGCTGAAGTGTCTAATATAGCAATCGGCATGTCGTTTTGAAGTGTATCTAAAACGGTTGTTACAAGATAACCTGTATTTAAGGCAACAGCTTCACCAGGCTCTAAATAGACATCAATATCGTATTTCTCTTTTATAAAAAGAATGGAACGAATGAGTGTTTCAATATCATAATCTGGTCGGGTAATATGATGCCCACCGCCGAAGTTAATCCACTTCATCTGTTTAATATAGTCCCCAAATTCCTCATCAACTACCTGAATGGTACGCCAAAGTGTATCGGAATTTTGCTCGCACATTGTGTGGAAATGCAGTCCTTCGATGCCCTCGAGTTGGTCGGGCTCAAAATTGTCCAGTGTGACCCCAAATCGGGAGTGTGCAAAGCATGGGTTGTACATATCGACTTCAATTTCCGAGTACTCCGGATTAATGCGAAGTCCAACGCTTATTTGTTTTGAATGATTTGTTACTTTGTCCTTAAATTGACGCCATTGCTGAAATGAATTAAAGACAATATGATCCGAATACGACAAAATTTCATCAAACTCAGATTCTGAAAAAGCTGGAGCATAGGTATGAACTTCCTTGCCCATTTCTTCAAAGCCTAGTCTCGCTTCGTGAAGGGAACTAGATGTTACACCATTCAAGTATTGCCCCATTAACGGGTAAACCGAGAACATTGAAAAACCTTTTTGCGCAAGTAGAATCTTGCAGCCTGTGCGGTCGATAACTGACTTTAGCTTCTCAAAATTTTTGATAAGCAACGCCTCATCTACCACGTAGCAAGGAGAGGGGAGTGCGTTTAAATCTATATTCAATTGCTAGCCCTCCTCAGTCAATCAATTCAGGATTGAAGCTTTCCTGCCATGGAAGTCCGTATTTGTTGAGTGCTTCCATAAATGGATCTGGATCGAACTCTTCAATGTTATGCACGCCAGGCTTTTTCCATTTGCCCGTTAGAAGCATCATAGCACCAATCATTGCTGGAACGCCTGTTGTGTAAGAAATAGCTTGTGAGCCAACTTCTGCGTAACATTCCTCGTGGTCACAAACATTATAGATGTAATACGTTTTCTCTTCACCGTCTTTGATCCCTTGGAAAATACAGCCAATGTTCGTTTTCCCTTTTGTGCGTGGTCCAAGAGATGCTGGATCTGGCAGAATAGCCTTTAAAAATTGTAATGGAACAATTTGCTGGCCTTCAAATTCGATTGGCTCGATCGAAGTCATGCCAACGTTTTCAAGCACTCGCAAGTGAGTTAAGTACTTTTCAGAAAATGTCATCCAGAAGCGAATTTTTTTGATGCCTGTAATATTTTGAGCAAGTGATTCTAGCTCTTCATGATAGAGCAGGTAGACATCTTTTGGTCCGATTTCTGGCAGATTGTATACACGTTTTTCGGAAAGTGGTGGTGTTTCAATAAACTCGCCATTTTCCCAGTATCGGCCATTCGCTGTAATTTCACGAATATTGATTTCAGGGTTAAAGTTAGTTGCGAACGGGTAGCCATGATCGCCAGCGTTTGCATCGACGATATCGATTGTGTGAATTTCATCGAAATGGTGTTTAAGTGCGTGAGCAGAAAATACGCCTGTCACACCTGGATCGAAGCCGCTACCAAGTAGGGCAGTAATGCCAGCTTGTTCAAACTTTTCACGGTATGCCCATTGCCAGCTATATTCAAATTTAGCCGTATCGAGTGGCTCGTAGTTTGCTGTGTCCATGTAGTCAACACCAGTTGCCAAACAAGCATCCATGATTGTTAAGTCTTGGTATGGTAATGCGACGTTAATGACAATATCAGGCTGGAAGCGGTTGATAAGTTCAACGAGCTCTTCTACGTTGTCCGCATCAACTTGAGCAGTTTGGATTTTAGTACGACCGCCATCTAGTTTTTCTTTCAATGCATCACATTTCGATACAGTACGACTTGCGATACAAATTTCTTCGAAGACGTCAGGAACCTGACAACATTTATGCACAACAACGCCAGCTACTCCACCAGCACCAATAATTAAAGCTTTACCCATAGGTAAACACCACCATTTTCATAATTTTTGATATAGATTAGTTAGATTTAATCGCCAACAACAATTCCCTTAACACTTTGCATGCGACAGCTGTCGATACACCGCTTTGATCATAGATAGGGGATAGCTCATTGATGTCACAGCCGACAATGTTCAACTCAGTCACTTGTAGCATCGCTTGTAACAGCTCCATAAAGCTGACACCGCCAGCCTCAGGTGTGCCCGTTCCAGGGAACACAGAAGGGTCTAGCACGTCTAAGTCAATCGTTAAATAAACCGGCTTGCCTTTTAGTTGTTCAATCACTTGCTCTAGTCCATTAAAGTTAAACTTATTGGTAAAGACGTGATCTTGTCCCCATTGGAATTCACTGCGGTCTCCCGAGCGAATACCAAATTGAAAGATTTTATCGTCTCCTAGCAAGTCCCATACTCTATGAATGACCGTAGCATGCGACAGTGATTCACCAAGATAATCTTCGCGTAAGTCAGCATGTGCATCAAATTGAATAACATGCAAATCGGGATGTTTTTTAGCGACAGCACGAATGGCGCCTAACGTTACTAAATGTTCTCCACCAATCATACATGGAAGTTTGTCATCTTCCAGTACTTTCGCTGTAAATTCTTCAATTTGCGCCAATGCTTTGACGGTATTGCCAAAGCTCAATTCCAAGTCTCCACCATCAAAGACGGCGATATCTTCTAAATCCTTATCTTGGTAGGGGCTATACGTCTCGATTCCGAATGATTCACTACGCATTGTTTTACTGGCAAAGCGTGTCCCAGGTCGGAAAGAGGTCGTCGAGTCAAAAGGAGCCCCGAAAATAACCAGATTGGATTCTTCGTAGTCATTGTCACAACCGATAAAGGTTTCTATGTTTTTATTCAACATCTGTCAATTGCTCCTTTACATAGTTAGGCAAGGCGAACGAGCCAACATGGATATCCGTATTATAATACTTTGTTGTCAAACCGAGTGCATTCCATGCCGCCGCATCTAAATCCTGAATCGGATCGAATTTTTTTGATGCAAAGCCAAACAGCCAGTGTCCAGAAGGGTAGGTAGGAATATGTGCTTGATACACGTCACAAACCGGGAAAAATCCTACGATCCGTTGATGCGCTCTTTGCATGCCAAGTGCATCCTCACTGTAAAATGGACTTTCATGCTGATTGACTAAAATGCCATCCTCATGCAGGGCTTTGTAGCAGTTGCCGTAAAATTCTTTTGTAAATAATCCTTCACCAGGTCCGAATGGGTCCGTTGAGTCGACGATGATCAAATCATAGGCGTTTTCCTTATTCCGAACAAATTTTAGGCCATCCTCGTAATACAAATGGACGCGTGGATCAGTTAATTTTGAAGCGGTCTGCGGTAAATATTCCAGGCAGACATCGACGACCATCTGATCGATTTCGACCATATCAATTTGTTCGATGGAATCATATTTTGTCAGCTCTCGAACTGTCCCTCCGTCACCTGCGCCAATGACTAAAACTTTTTTAATCGCAGGATTGGTAGCCATTGGGACATGGACAATCATATCGTGATAGATAAATTCGTCTTTTTCCGTGACCATCACCAATCCGTCGAGGGTAAGCACCTTGCCGAATTCCGTCGTTTGTAAAATGTCAATCTTTTGAAATTCACTTTGCCCGGAATAAAGATGCCGTTCCAATTTTATCGAGAAACGAACACCAGGTGAATGGTCTTCCGTATACCAAACATTCATTGTTAGCACTCCTCCTTCACGACATTAATAGTTTCTATCTTGCTATCCTCTGTTCCTGTTAAGAAACATCCTTTTTCCTTGGAGTAGCGAATATAATCCAGTATTTCATCTGTGATTCGTTCACCCGGCGCCAGAATAGGAATACCTGGAGGGTAGCACATGACGAATTCACTTGAAATCTGGCCTGAACTATTCTCAATCGGAAGCTTTTCCTTAGGTGCATAAAATGCATGCTGAGGCGTTAAAATCACTTGTGGTTTAATATATTCATGATCAAACAGCCCAGTTTTATCTTTCGCATATCTGCGTTTTATCTCAGCCAATGCTGCGACTAAACGCTCAATATCTAACTGCCGGTCACCGACAGAGATATAAGCCAACAAATTACCGATATCACCAAATTCAATTTGGATATCATATTCATCACGCAAAATATCATATATTTCAATACCTGCTAATCCAATATCAAGCGTATGAACAGATAGTTTTGTGACATCGAAATCAAAGACTGTATCTCCGTTCAATAACTCTTTTGAAAATGCGTAATAGCCATCGATTTTATTGATTTCATCTCTGGTGTATTGCGCCATCTCGGTTACTTTTCTGAATATGTCTTTGCCGTTTAGCGCTAAATTTCTGCGTGAAATATCCAGAGATGACAGTAACAAATATGAACCACTCGTCGTTTGCGTCAAATTAATAATTTGGCGGGTATAGCCCTCACTGACTCCGTTATTAATTAATAGAAAAGAGCTTTGTGTCAATGAACCACCGGATTTGTGCATACTAACGGAAGCCATATCAGCGCCAACTGACATAGCAGATGCGGGCAAATCTTCACCAAAGTAAAAATGTGTACCATGTGCTTCGTCGACGAGGACGAGCATATGATGCTGATGTGCAAGGTCTGTGATGGCTTGTAAATTTGAGCAAATTCCATAATAGGTAGGGTTGTTAATGAGAATCGCTTTGGCATCTGGATGATCCAAAATCGCCTGCTTCACCTCATCGACGGACATACCTAAAGGGATACCTAATTCACTGTTTACGCCAGGATTGACATAGACCGGAACGGCGCCACTCAAAATGAGTGCATTAATGGCGCTACGATGGACGTTACGCGGCATAATGATTTTTTCCCCGGCTTTACAGGCAGTCATGACCATTGCTTGAACAGCAGAAGTGGTGCCATTGACCATGAAAAAGGCATGTTTAGCACCAAAGGCTTCCGCCGCCAATTCCTCTGCCTCTCGAATGACTGAAACAGGGTGACATAAATTATCCAATGGCTTCATGGAGTTGACATCCATGCTTAAGGCTTGTTCACCTAAAAATGCAGCTAACGCGTCGTTGCCTCGGCCACGTTTATGACCAGGTACATCGAAAGGGACGACGCGCATTGATTTGTACCGATTCAAGGCTTCCATGATCGGGGCTTTGTCTTGTGAATATTTCGTCATTTCGGTAGCTCTACTTCTTCATATATATTTGTCCCACTGAAGATTTCAATCATTTCTCTGCGCAGGTTATTCGTAATATGAAGCCTTTCTTTCGGCGGAATTTCATAGACATCTCTGTTGAATAAATAATCTTGTAAATCAATATCCTTAATAAGCAGCTTTGTATGGAAAATATTCGATTGATAAACATTGACATCAATCGCATCATATTTTTTCATTGTATTTTTATCAATATAATCTTGAATGGATGTCATTTTATGATCGATAAACAGTTTTTTTCCTCGCTCATTACGTGTAAACCCGCGTATGCGGTAATCGGTTGTAATGATATCGGAGTCAAAACTTCCTATTAAATAGTCTAAGGCGGTTAATGGTGAAATTTCACCACATGTTGAAACTTCTATATCAACTCGGAAAGTGGCAATCGAGTTATCTGGATGATACTCCGGATACGTATGCACCGTGACATGACTCTTATCTAGGTGGCCCACAACTGAGTCACGTGTCTTTAAAATATCGACTTCACCACGATTGCAGGACGCATCAATCAGACCAACTGGAATGGACTCTTCCGATATTAGGATGGTTACACTGGCGCCTTGAGGATCGTAATCCTGTTTACTGACATTGAGTACATGTGCACCAATAATTTCCGTTACATTGTACAGGATGTTAGTTAGTCGCTCAGAATTATATTGCTCATCAATATAAGCAATATAATCTTTTTGCTCTCGCTCACTTTTTGCATAGCTCACATCATAGATGTTAAAGCTAAGTGTTTTGGTGAGGTTGTTAAAGCCATACAGTTTCAGCTTATTTTCCAACCCAATCATCACTCCTCTCATTGTGGGATGCTACTTAATTGAATGAACGGTATAACCTAGATCAGACAAGTGTTGAGCGATTATAAAATTGACTCATTTATAAATATAAAGTATTACTTTGTCCTGTCAATACTATTATTAAAAATAAAATATTATGCAGTACTTTTCAATATATTCTAATTACAATATATTTAGTATGACAACTCTTTACAATAATAATTTTCGAAGAAAATGAGGTGTTGGAAAATGACGTTACCTTTACATCCGTTATCTTTAATGAACCAAGTGTACCGTAACATTATGCCTGTTGTACATGACGAGTTAACTTATTGGAAAAAACGGGCACAAGATATTCCGAATGAAGAACTAAGGGAACAGGCGCTGGCAAGTATAGCCAACAAAACGTTCCACTGTGAAGGTGGGTCCATTATGGCTTTGACTGCACTCGGACAGAAGGATGCTGCTATCAAGTTTATCGTCGCTTACCAGACCATCAGTGATTACTTGGATAACCTATGCGACAGAAGTACGTCACTAGACGCACAAGACTTTGCAGCTTTGCATGAGTCGATGGAGGATGCTCTAACGGTCGATGCCCCTCTACAATCATATTATCGCTATCGTGAAGATCGGGATGATGGTGGCTATTTAGGTGAGTTGGTGCAAGCCTGTCAGTCTGTGCTACGAGAAATGCCAAACTATGAAAAGATTAAGCCATATTTGCTTGAACTTTGCCGGTATTATTGTGATTTACAAATTCATAAACATGTTTGTATAGATGAGCGTGAAGAAAGATTAAAAAATTGGTATGAAAAAAATAGGCAGTCGTTGCCTGACATGAAGTGGTATGAATTTTCAGCTTGTTCCGGCTCTACATTAGGTGTTTTTTGTCTTGTATCCTATGCGCTCCGCAGTGATTTTGAAGCGTGCCATGCGGAGATGATTAGGGGTGGTTATTTTCCTTATATTCAAGGGCTGCATATTTTATTGGACTATTTTATTGATCAGGATGAAGATCGCAAGGGCGGCGATTTGAATTTTTGTTTTTACTATGCCAATGATGAAGAGTTATGTAATCGCTTGATTCATTTTTTACAGCAAGCTGATCAATTTACAAGCGAGCTACCTGATCAGAAGTTCCATAAACTAATCAATCGAGGACTATTGGGCGTTTACTTATCGGATCGGAAAGTGAATGAACAAAGAGAGGTTAGATTGCTTGCCAAAAAAGTGATGAAGCAGGGCGGAGTGGTTAGTCACTTCTTTTATTGGAATGGAAGGGTGTACAGATGGGTACAGGAGCGGTTTTTCCCATGGAAAAAAGCCTTCTGAAATGTCTCAGAAGGCTTCAATCATCATTATTTCCATAAACCGGCTTTCACCATTTTCTCTTTGTTCGTGAAGGCTATGAATACACAAACGATATTAGTAATGAGCATCGCAATCAATGTATAAAGTACGAGTGTATAGCTTCCTGTGAAGTCGAAAATATACCCGTATAAAGGTAAAGCAATAATACCTGCAACTGCTAAACCAACAGATGCAGTGGAGTAAATTTGACTGTAATCACGGTTTCCGAACAACGCAGAAGTGATTGCAGGAGCTATCGTTCCGATTGAAGCTGAAACAAAACCGAATAGTCCTACAGCCGCGACAATAGCAACTGTAAATTTAACGAAGAATAACAGTAACATTATAGAAACTAAACCGATAGTCATCGCAATTACAGCCGTATTTTTAGCACCAATTTTATCGATTAAATAACCGAATAGAATGGAACCGACAAGTACCCCGACCATCATTGCGGCCATTACATTACCAGTGAACTCTATACTGAATCCTTGGTTCATAAGATAAGATGGAATGTGAATAGAGAAACTTGCAATAGATGTAATGAAGAAGAAGAACAGTGTTAATAAAGCAAATGCTATTGATTTTTTTGCATCAGCAAATGTAATTCCGCTTTGGTTGGAATTTTTCTCCTTGCCTTTATCGCTTGCTTCATTCTCTTCTGCACCATAAGGCATTAAGCCTTTGTCACTTGGAGATTTTCTTAACAGCAAGACAATCGTAGGAACAATAATAATAATAGCTGCAATCCCTACTATAATATAGGCACTTCTCCAGCCCTGACTACCGATTAGTTGTCCAATTAGTGGTTGTGTGAAAGCTCCAATTAAACCACCAGCAGCTGTAATAATCCCTAATGCCATACCACTACGCTTTTTAAACCACTGATTGACTAGTACTGGTCCGGCTAAAACCGTAATCAGTACGCCACCGACAGCTAAAGGAATTGATAGTACATACCATCCCCATACAGAATTCATTAAACCGAATAAAGCAAAAGCTCCGCCTTGTAAAATAATAGCAATACTTAGTAAGACACGCGTATCATACTTAGCCATAAGTTTTCCGCCAATTGGTAAAAATACCATTGTAACAATTGAGGCTATACTAAAATACAATGTTAAATTTCCTATTCCAACACCAAGGTCTTGTGATACTGGTGACAAAAATAATCCTGCCGAATTATTTAATCCAGATTTACCTAGACCAACTGTAATGCATAAGCCTATTAAAACTAGCCATGCAAAATGAAACTTGTTCACTTTCGTACCCACGATATTTCCTCCTCTTTCTATTCAATGCCCCGTAATAATGAGCATATGGCTATGTTATTTAGATGTCTAATTAGTTGAGCCTTATTCATTTAACATCAAAATAGTTTTTGTGTCAATCATGTGAACGCGAATTCTACGAATTAGACATTAAATGAGTAGATTTTGACGAATGTTCGCGATTCATTATTATATGTAGGGAAATGATATTGAATTAGTTAAGGGGATCAATTTCATAATTACTTATTTTGATTAAAAAGACGAACGATTTTACAATGACTAATTTAAATATTCGTTACTATGATGTTTTACTCACGTTGATTGGAACGCAAGGCGGCTTTTGCGAACAAAAGCGAAGCGTTGAGAGCAGGATGCCTTAATTTCCGCAAAGAACGCAGAAATACGGCAAATCGAACCCTACGCTGTTCGATTGGCTGAAGCCAAGCCCGCGGAAAGCGTCCGCCTGGAGTGGAAATCAACCTTGTTCGGATTTAAGGCTGCTTGTTTGATTATGAAATTGACTCAAGGGGATAAATAAAAAAATGAAACTTTTTCAAGGGTACAGCGTATATATAAGTGCTTGTACGAAGCAGGCACAATTTTGTATTAGAATTTGCGCTATGAATGATTGGTTGGTATGATAATTTCATATGATTAAATTCACAGTAGAGTGAAAATGAGGAGATGAATAACCGAATGGCTATCAGCTTACAAAAAGGTCAAAAGATTGATTTGACAAAAGGGAATTCAAGTTTAAATCGCATTCAGGTGGGCTTAGGATGGGATCCGGTTCAATCGAAGGGCGGCGGGCTCTTTGGAGCTTTTAAATCAGCACCAGCTATTGACTGTGATGCCTCTGTATTTATGTTAACAGACGATAAATTCGTCAATAAAAATGATCTTGTGTATTTTGGGAACTTAAAAAGTGCATGTTTGTCAGTGATCCACTCTGGCGATAATACAACAGGCGATGGCGCTGGCGACGATGAAGTCATCATGGTGGAATTGAAATCGGTTCCAGAACGTATTAATAAGCTAGTTTTCGTTGTGAATATTTATGATTGTGCTAAACGAAAACAAGATTTTGGTATGATTCAAAATGCTTATATCCGAGTAGTAGATCCAACATCAGGCACTGAGTTGCTACGATATAATTTGTCTGACAACTACGGAGGCCTAACAACACTCGTAACAGGCGAAATTTATCGTCATAATGGAGAATGGAAGTTTGGAGCTGTTGGCGATGGTACAACAGACCAAAACCTGTCAGGAATCAGCAAAAGATTTCAGTGAAAAGGTAAATGGAATACGTGTAAGACAACTATAATTTAATCGGAGGTTTTTTTAATGGGTGTAATTTCTCTAGCAAAAGGTCAAAAGGTTGATTTAACAAAAACAAATCCTGGACTATCTAAAGTGGTTGTTGGGCTTGGATGGGACGTTAACAAATATGATGGCGGCCAAGACTTCGATCTTGATGCATCTGTTTTCTTATTAGACGCTAATGGCAAAGTTTCAGGTGGACAGGACTTCGTATTCTATAACAATACAACGGGCGCTAATGGTGCAGTTGTTCACTCAGGTGACAACCTAACTGGCGATGGCGATGGCGATGACGAACAAGTGAAGGTTGCTATCAAAGATATCCCCGCTAATATTGAAAAAATTTCATTTGCGGTGACGATTCACGATGCGGAAGCAAGAAACCAAAACTTCGGTATGGTATCTAATGCATTTATCCGTATTGTCAATGAAGATTCAAACGCTGAATTGATTCGTTATGATTTAGGCGAAGATTTCAGTATTGAAACGGCTGTTGTTGTGGGTGAATTGTATCGCCACAATGGCGAGTGGAAGTTTAGTGCAGTAGGTTCAGGTTACCAAGGCGGTTTAGCTGCTCTATGTAACGATTTTGGTCTACAAGTAGGTTAATACGGTGCAATGACGTCAAAAAATGTTTGCACGATGGAAGGGAAGATATCATTTATGGCAATTCAATTAAGTAAAGGTCAGCGTGTAGATTTAACAAAAAATGATCCTACTTTACAAAAAATTGGTATCGGCTTAGGCTGGGATGTTAAACAATTCGATGGCGGACAGGACTATGACCTCGATGCTTCGGCATTTTTGTTAAATGCAAACGGTAAATGCCGTAATGAACTAGACTTTATTTTCTACAACAACCTGAAAAGCGTCGATGGTTCGGTTATTCACACGGGGGATAATCGGACAGGCGAAGGCGATGGAGACGATGAGTACTTAACCATCAACCTGTCAAAAGTACCTCAAGATGTAGATAAGATTGCAATTTCCGTCACCATTCATGATGCAGAGTTGCGTCGTCAAAATTTTGGTCAAGTTTCAAATGCCTATGTTCGACTAGTTAACGAAGATACAGGAGCAGAAGTTCTTCGCTATGATCTTGGTGAAGATTTTAGCGTTGAAACGGCGGTTGTATTTTGTGAGGTTTACAGGCATGCAAATGACTGGAAGTTTAATGCAGTGGGGTCAGGCTATCAAGGCGGACTTCAATCTCTCGTTCATGCATATGGACTGGACGCATAATCAATCATAGAGAGGGTTTTACCCTCTCTCATTACATTGAGTACTATTCAAGGTGTCATGCGAGAAAAGACTGCTTTACAAGAGAATTTAACAACTAAAAAAATATCCCTGTTGACTGGCTACTGTAAAAGCAGTAGTCTTTTTTCGTTACGATATTTTTACGATGCAAATGAACGCGGTTAACATGGAGAGGGGATAAATATGAAGCACTTCGATTATGAAACGCCTGAAAGAAAACGCGAGATTTTCTTTAAAGAGCCAGAATCATTTACAAAATATGCGGATAAAGAAACACTTTCATATGCGCTTGGCGCAACGTTATATATGCCTGCAACTAAGAAGAGCATCGCCCAAGATTTGATTGACAATAAATTTTCGGAATTGACCTCAATGGTCATTGATTTGGAAGATGCAGTTGGCGACCATCAATTACAAGAGGCAGAAAATCAATTGTTTGAACATATGAAGGCGTTGTACGATGCACTAGGAAAACAACTAATTACAATAGACGATTTACCACTCATTTTTGTTCGCGTAAGAACTCCACAACAAATGAAACGGATAACGGCTCAGTTTGGAAACTATCAACGCGTTTTAACAGGGTATGTTTTCCCGAAGTTTTCATATGAAACAGGCAAAGAATACTTAGCTATCCTCAAAGAAAACAATCGTGATGATATTTTCTTATATGGCATGCCTATTTTAGAGTCCTCTGACATTATCTACAAAGAAACAAGAATCGAAACCTTATTGAATATTAAAGAACTAGTAGACTCATACCGTGACTATATTCTAAATATTCGGATAGGTGCTACGGATTTTTGTGGCTTATTTGGTATTCGCAGAAATGTTGATACGACGATTTATGATGTTTCACTTATACGAGATTGTTTGACAGATATTTTGAATATCTTTAATAGACAAGACAATGGTTATATCGTTTCAGGCCCAGTATGGGAGTATTTCTCGAAAGACCAACGAATTTTAAAATCGAAACTGCGTATGACACCCTTCCAAGAGCGTTACGGTAGAACGGGTATGCAAAAACGAACTGAAATCATCGACCACTATATTGATGGACTGATCAATGAAGTGTTGTTGGATCGATTAAATGGCATTGTAGGGAAAACGGTTATCCACCCAACACATATTAAAACGGTCCATTCCCTCTACACAGTAAGCCATGAAGAGTATTTAGATGCTTTGAGCATTATGGCGAATAGCGAAGGTCAAGTAGGCGTCTTGAAGAGCCAATATAATAATAAAATGAATGAAATGAAGCCGCATTTATATTGGGCAAAGCGAATTTTACAACAAGCAAGTATTTTTGGTGTTTATAATGAGGATCAAGATTTTACGAGTTTAATCATAGATACGCAACCACAAGAGGCGCTTTACGAGGTGAGAGTATGACATCGAGTGTTCTTTCAACAAGAGAAACTTACCACATAGTGGATGATTTAACTGTGGAAGTTGGGGTACATCAAAATCCTTATCAATTCCAGTTAGATGAGCTATTTCAAATGGCTACACGTATTAACAAAAAAAGAAGCTTTCTGTTTGTTAGTAAGGTATTGGGTAAGCATCTTGCGGTCAATCCCCATACACCTTTGCTAGTAGGTAGTTTATTGGCCATGCGCTATATGGAAGTCGTTCATGGTCTTAATGATCCGCGTGCCACTGCAATCGCACAGGCAATTCAAACCAACGAGCAAACAGAGCAACTGCTAGCTTCCATTCGGAATAAGCCTATTGCACTTCCGAGGCTTACTACATTTATTGGTTTTGCGGAAACTGCGACAGCACTCGGTCACGCTGTTTTTAGCACATTTAACAATAATGCAAAATACATTCATACAACAAGAGAACAAATCAATGAGCGCACATCTATCATCGATTTCGAGGAAGAACATTCACACGCTACGAGTCATCGGGTCTATGCACGGGATTTACAATTCTTCCAAGATGATAGCGAAGTCGTTCTCGTCGACGATGAAATCACGACGGGAAAGACTGCCATCAATATTATTAAGACGATTGTAGCTGCATACCCTTCCAAAAAGATATTTACAGTAGTGTCTATTTTGGACTGGCGTTCAGTAGAACATCGACAAAGATATCGTCAACTGGAGAAGGAATTAGGCATCACTATTCACGCTGTTACACTAGTAGATGGTGACGTCACTGTTACAGGCCAGCCTGTTTTAGAAGAAAGCGTTGTTGAAGCGGCTTCGGAAAGCATACAAGAGCTAACTTATGTGTCCATGAAAGGATTTATGGCTAATGAGTTACTCGAACGCGTTACGTCAATCAGTGCAAATGGTAGTCGCAACTCCTCTCCTTATCTAACTGCAACGGGGCGATTTGGACATACAATTGAAGAAGATAACACCTTTTTACGTCAGCTTGAAATGGCCGCTTGTCATATCAAAAGGCAACGAAGAGGGGCTAAGACATTAGTCGTAGGAACTGGAGAGTTCATGTATGTACCCATGCAAATAGCCTCTTATATGGGTTCAAATGTATATTTCCAAGCCACTACTCGCAGCCCAATCTATCAAATCGATAGGGAATCTTATACTATTCAAAACAAATTTACTTTTGATAGTCCTGAAAACACAGGTGTAGTAAATCATCTATACAATATTAAACCGCATCAATATGATGAGATTTTTATTATTGTTGAAAGAATGTCATCTGTAAACGGGTTAGATACATTACTAAAAGAGTTAAGGAAAACACAAATTCCATATGTCACGATCGTCACCATGACAGAGCAGTTTGAATAGAGAGAGGGATCTAGCACATGCTTACATCAATAGCGAATCCAGATAAGATGGGCAGTTACGGAGAAGACGATGTCATCTTTTTACTGCGCGATATAGGTCATTCTGTCATAGAAACAGCAACTGAAGAAAGAGAAGGACTCATTCAGGGGGGGACTCATTATTCTGAAATGCTTCCTGTAGAATATCAGCCAAATGAAGACTATATTTCCTTGTTCCACGATACATTAGAGTTGTACGCTAAACGAATTGCGGTGGCTGTTGGCGTCGTAGCCGAGCAAATCAAAAGACGCAATGGCCTAGACGAATTAGTACTAGTTAGTTTAGCCAGAGCAGGTACACCAATTGGTGTGCTAATTAAGAGATACTTACAGCGTAAGTATCAGGTTACAGTACCTCACTACTCCATTTCTATTATCCGAGGGCGTGGTATTGATGAAAGAGCGATTGATTACATTTTTGAGCAGCATGCCAAGGCGGAAATCCAATTTGTCGATGGCTGGACAGGAAAAGGTGCGATTGCTACCGAGTTAGAGGAAGCCTGTTTGAATTATAATGCTACCCACATTAACAAAATTGACGCAAGTCTGGCGGTCTTAGCAGATCCAGGTCATTGTGTGCAAATTTATGGCACAAGAGATGATTTTTTAATTCCATCTGCTTGTTTGAACTCAACCGTTTCTGGACTAGTGAGCCGAACCGTATTAAATTATAATTTTATGGACAAAGGTGATTTTCACGGGGCTAAATATTATAAAGAATTGGCGGATGTGGATGTTTCAAATTTGTATGTGGATACTGTTGAACATGAATTTGATAACGTGCAAAGTGAAGTACAGCAAGCTTTAGAGGCAATTGAGCAAGAAGATGCTATACCTTCATGGAAAGGGTTACAATCCGTTGAGCTGATTCAACAGAGGTTTGCTATTGACAATCAACACTTTATTAAACCTGGTGTTGGGGAAACAACGCGCGTATTACTTCGAAGAGTACCATGGAAAATCCTTGTGAATCCTGTCCTAGCCAATGATTTAACGCATATTATGATGCTTGCTAAAGAACGCAATGTTCCTATTGAAGAGTTTACAGAAATGTCGTATTCTTGCTGCGGCCTTATCAAAGAGTTATAAAGGTAGTGTCTTCCTTGATATTATTTACGTCAGATCTAGATCGTACCTTAATTTATTCAACAGCTATGATGAAAAAATATCCTATTCACGGTGCAGTGACAGCGATTGAATATAAAGATGGTAAGGCGATTGGTTTTATGTCGCGGCGGTCTATCGAACTGTTACAACAGTTTCATAAAAACCATCTATTTGTACCTGTCACAACGAGAGCTATTTATCAATACGAACGAATCCATGCCTTTCAACAGTGGATTCAGCCTAAATATGCCATCACGAGTAATGGTGGCACGATTTTAGTGGATGGTAAACCCGATGCCGTGTGGGGGCAATTGATTCGCGAGAAAGTAGCGTCGACAGCACTTCCGAAAGAAGACCTATTAAACTTATTTTCCAGAATTCGTCACGAAGAGTGGATTGAAAAACAACTTGATATGGATGGTTTATTCTTTACGTTTCATGTCAACCGACAGTGTATTCCGTATGAAGAGCTTTTCGCGTTTGAAAAAGAAATCATTGAAATCGGATGGCGATTGTTTCTCCATGGTAGAAAACTGTATATTCTTCCTAACCAATTAAACAAAGCGTTTGCAGTGGCCCATTTGCAAAATTATGTGGATTACGATATGCATGTTGCGGCGGGAGATTCACTCATGGACTATGATATGCTGATGCAAGCAGCCATTGGCTTTAGTCCTATGCATGGTGAGTTATTTGAGAGGCAAGAAAATGATTCGAAAATGACGTGGTTAACAAAAATGGGTGCAGCGTCAACAGAACAATTGTTAGGTCATTTGTTGGAAATGACGACAAAGAAGTAAAAGGGGCTCAATTGTACATATGGTGTGGTGTGATGGATCTTAGTGGAAGGGAGAGCGTTAGGTGAGCAATCTGCAAATAGAACCTATTTTATATACTTCAACAACGGATTGGTTGGCACTATTTCTTGCGACAACTCGGGATAGACCATCCTATGTAGTCAATGACACGACTTTTCGATTTAACCGAATAGGCTTGCGTGTCTTAGGAATTCCTTTAGTTGAAGATGAATATTATAATTCCTTGTTCGATATGCACAGTAAACCATTCATTCATGTCTTAAGCGAAGATTTAGATAAAACCATTGATAAGCAAGACTTTCAAGCGATACAGGAAATTCTAGTCCTTCACCAAAAAGAGCCAAAGGGCCTGTCTGTTAATCGGCTAATTGCCTTTATGTATGGGAAAAATCTAATACCGAAGCACAAGGATCCTGCGATTAACTACCATGTGCAGTTATCTACGTTGAAAATTGTTGATTATTTCCAACGACGACAAAATAGCGGCTTACAGTCACCTGAATTCCGTAGATTTCTCATTGATATTGTCAAGTGGTTAAAAAATCACTGGGAGAAATGGTCTGAGTCTTTAACAATTGGTGAGGATTTCCCGAAAGTCGTTTGGTATGGTGAATTATCAAGTAGTCAAAAATATTTTTTATTATTGCTAATGGAATTCGGCTGTGATGTCGTTATTTTTCATCCAGGGGCGGAAGATTTATTTGCAGAAGTAGATCCGGACAATCAATTTTCTGTTGTCTATAGCTATCCTGACAAAGGACAATTGCAACCTTTTCCAACAAAAATTAGAGATCGAGAAACGACCGTAGCGTATCGTGCCAATAAACAGCTGGAAAAGATGTTGAATGACCATCGATCGGGTGTTTTTAAGCCATGGCAGTTTAGGGAGCATATTCCCGCTGCACTGACGTTGCGTATGACGTATGATGATGTCTTTATTTATTCAAAAGAGAAGGCCATGATTCGACCGGATTTCAAAATTGATGAAGATCGCGTAACGATTCCTGTTGTTTTCGCAAAAATACAAGGGATGTCGACTGATCGAGCGGATTACTGGCAACGGATGCATCAGTTAACGAGTGACAAGCATGCGTTGTCTATTCTCCAGTTTCCTTATGCCAAAACAACAAAAGCCAATTATCATTTTCATTATCAGCAATCCTTAGATCGGGACGGCTCATTATCACCCGATAAGATGGTAAAAAGTAATTGGTGGCGCTATGGACATTTGTATGCGGGCTTGCAAAATGCCATTGCCTATACAATAAAAGAATGCTGTGAACATCCTAAACTGATCAAGTTGGCTCATGAATCAGCGTATGATTTGCAGTTATTCATCTTTAAACAAGCGAGTATGCTACCAGAAGAAATTCTGCAATTACTACAAGGATTTGACTATTCTCAAGAAGTACCTCGACTTGTTTTATATAATATGGAAACGAATGGTGCACCTTGTCGTGAAGATGCGGCTTTGCTGCAATTTCTCAATCGGTTTGGGGTAGACATTATTCTCTATAATCCAGCGGGGCATACAGATATTGAAGAATTTATTGATCCTACTAACTATGATGTGCATTGGTTGGAGGATATGGTGTTTGAGCAACAATATCAAGAATACCAAGCAAAAGAGCAATCGATATTTAAGAAATTCATTAATATTTTTTCTGATCATAAATAGATGGGGGATTTTACAGTGACAATGCCAGTTGTACTCCAAAAAGACGGTTTAACTGAACAATCAGCCAATGAATTACGACTCCAATTACGTCAAGAACCACAAGTATTGCAAATTGTAAGCAAGATGGACATTCGAGATCAAACGGAATTATTATCGCTTGGCAGAGAGCCTGCAGATCGCTTGTCTCGCTTTTCGGATCGTATTTTGAACACGATGACGATGTCAAAATTGGATGATTCGGGAGAATTACTCAATCAGTTGGAAAAATTGATGAAACGATTTGATCGTAACGAAATTACGAAAGATCCAAGCTTTCTCGATAAATTATTTAAACGTGCCAAGCAACAAGCGGAAGCAATGTTTAAAAAGTATCAGACATTGGGGAGCGAAATTGAAAAGATTCATGGTCAATTTGCTATTATTGAAGAAGAACTTAAGCAATCTAACCGTGAATTAGAAGGACTTTATGAAGAAGATGTGGAATACTATTTTGAATTAGAGAAATATGTGGTAGCCGCGGAAATTAAGTTAGACGAAGTAATGCAAACATTAATCCCACAATGTCAGCAAAAAGTAGAAAATGGCGACCAAATGGCACGAATGGAACTAGAAAACTTAGTGGCTGTGAAAGAATTATTAGAACGTAAGATTGATGATTTAGAAAAAGCGCGTATGGTTGCCGTTATTGCTGCCCCGCAAATTAAAACGATGCAAAGAGGGAACAATGATTTAGTCGCTAAAATTAATAGTGCCTTTGTGACGACCATTCCGATTTTTAAAATGGGTATCATCAATACGGTTAGTGCTAAACGTCAAAAAGTGCATTCTGATTCTTTAAATGCCTTTGAAGATCGGGCTAATCAGATGTTACAAGATGTGACGAGTGATATTATGAAACAGAGCATTGAAATAGCACAGCGTTCAGGTAGCTCTAGCATTAAAATGGAAACAATTGAAAATATGTGGGATACGATTGTGTCAGGAATTGATGAATATAAAAAAGTAAAAGAAGAGCAATCTATGCAACGTATCGAAGATCGTAAGCGCTTGGAAACCCTTCGGGAAGATGCGAAAAAAGTATTATCTATGAATTGATCAAATTTGGGGTATAATAAAAGAAACAATGGGGGGATATACAATGACTGAACAGAAAAAAATGAGTTTAAAAGAAGCTATCCAAAAACAGTTAGAAGCAAAGAAAAATAATACGGCTACTAACAACGCTAAAGGAAATGCAGGTTCATCTGCAAAGAAAATGCAAAGTCAACAAGCCAAAAAAGTAAGTAGCGCACGCAGAAAAATGGGTTCATAATATAACAGCGCAAACCAATTAAATAGTTGGTTTGCGCTGTTTGTTTGACTTGCATCAATACAATTCAAAGTTTGTATGCAAAAATGCATAAGCCTAATGGATTAGTGTGGTACAATACAAGTTCAAGTAATCTTGAGGAAAACAGTATTGCGAATCAGAAGGAGATTGGAATCTTTGTCAATAAAAAACGAATTACCGCCAAATTATGAGGAATTAAAAAAATCAATCAACCGAACATCAAACTGGAGAGAACGTTTGGATGCGATTGAAGAATTAGGTCAGTGGAAACATAAACGAGTGATCGATGTACTCGTATTTAGAATGGAAAACGACGCGGTCTATAAAGTACAAGAAGCTGCTTATCGTCAACTGAAAAAGTTTGGTGAAGATGTTCAATTACCTGCAAGAAATGAGCATGAATTAATTAAAGATGCAAATAAAGTATGGTCGAGAATCAAAAAAAGCTTGCCAGCGGATCATACGTATGAAGAATTTAAAGAAAAACTGAAAAAGATGCGTTTAGATTTGTATGACACGTATGAAGGTGATAAGGGCGCTGATTTTGATCAGTGGCTTGAAAACACTTGGGAGACGGCTAAGGTAAGACGGCGTTAAGAGTTTTGGGGGCATTTGCCCCCAAAACATCCCCAATTAAACGCTTTTTTATGATTAACTTGTTGCCCGAAAACTTACCTTCTTTTTCATATTGGTTTCACTTTATACTAACTTCACCTATGGCTAATACTGGTTGAACTTCAGGTAATTTACTACCTTTTTCAAATCCAGCAACATTGCCTAACCTTAGGCAATTCTCTGCAAATGTATGAAAGTCAGTTACTTCATTACTTTTACTATTCCAAGATTTTGTTGCCAAGGAACGTAATTCTTTTGCGATATCTTCAGTTATTACGTCTTCTCCAACTATGTCTGGATTATCATTCCATATAGCTAAAGATGCCCCTTTAATATAGTCTGAATGATCGTCAACGGTATTTCTATCAAATTTACCAGGTGTCCATTCATCATATATTCTTCTATCTTGATTTAAGAAATCAAATGAATGTTGTTCACGTCCATCCTGCGGTACATCATTTCTCAATACATAATAAAAATATCCGGCATTTAGATTGTAAATATCTTTATGTCCCTTTTCTATAAATGTATTTAGTTTTGCGATACTAGGATTCCAACTCATTTGCGACCAAAAATCGATACCAATATAATCATTGAGTTGTATTTGTTGCTTTGCCTCATCTAAATTATCTTCTCCATAATAAATGCCATCATTAAAAATTCTAGGTTTAAAGCCACCATCATATACATGGGCAGCTATTTCGTTAATATAATTAGCCATTACATCTTTCCAAGTAAATCCTGAACCTAATGTTTCATATGCATAGTCATCTAAAACTACCTTATAATCTGAAGTAAATGGTGGTCTATCGAATTCCATATATTCATCAGCGCCTATATGAAAATCGGTAGTGCCTTCAAATAATTCCATAAACTCACTATAAAGTCCTTTTATATAAGTTATTGTCTCGGGATTTGTTACATCTAATGCTACTTTGCTCTTATTACCGTTTTTATCTATTTGTCCATATTCTGGATGTGATTTTAATATATGTTCCACATGACCTGGAGTATCTAAAGAAGGTATAATATTTATTCCATATTTTTTAGCCTCAACTAGAATTTCCTTTATTTCCGACTTTTTCAAATATCCATCCTGTGAAACGATTGTTGGATCAAAATCACTTTCAATTCTAAATCCTAGGTTCTCTGAAAAGTGAAGTTGGATTGTATTCATTTTCATGTATGATAATTGTCTTATATGTTGAATAATCCAATCTTTTGAAATATACTTTCTGCCCATATCAATATGAACGCGTCGTTCTGATAAATTAGGATAATCAATGATTGTTCCATAAACTAAACTATTTTTATTAGTAATCATTAATTGTTGTATTGTACGTAATGCATATAGAGCAGCATTTTCTGATGCAGCAACTATTTTTACTCCTTGGGCTCCAATTTTAATTGAATAAGCTTCTTCACTATTCATCTCTTTTATAATTGGATTGTTTCTATCTAAAGTTATTACTATATCTTTAGACGATACTTCTGATTCTTCGGCATATACTTTTTTTATTTCTACCCTTGTAGGGATTTCTTTTGCTAAGAATTCAGCTGATACTAATTCTACAACCTCTTTTAGTCTTGAGTGCTTTAAGTAGTCGTCTGTATTTGGAATAACAAATCTAGTTGATTCATCCATCGTCCATAGATAAGGTTCTGCGTCTACTTTATATGATTGAATGATTGGTAATGCTAAACTAGCTAATTGGTCACCTGTTAATTGGGATTCCTTTTGACAATTGAGATTTTTCTTATCCATTTCTTCATCTCTCCTTAAATAGCATAGCGTTGTTTTCATTTGTTGTCCTCTTTTTTTATTTCAAAAAAACAGTGAGGGAAATGAAATCGTGCAAAGTGAACTGGTTGAAAAAAGGCTCTTTGATGCTAGCACAATCGAAGTATGGCAAAAGAATACTAGGACAATTTGTATTATAAAATATGCTTATCAATTTTCAAAATTAGCTCTGCAATTTCTGGTTTACTAATCTGATCGACTGCGCCGACTTGATGACCCTTATGGCGAAGCTCGTCCGTAATTAAACTGGAGAAAATAACAACCGGTAATTTAGATAACACTGGATGTGTTTTGATTTTCTTAGTCAAATGGTGGCCATCCATTTGTGGCATTTCGATATCGGTGATGACAAACTGTACGTGTTCGCTAATATCCCCACCTTTGCCGACGAGGGCTTCCAAATGGTCAAAAGCTTCCCGACCATTTTCAAAAAACTCAAGATTGACATAGCCGGCTTCAGACAATGTGTCAGATAATAGCCTACGAAGTAGCGGGGAGTCTTCCGCAATGACAATTTTCTTATCCGAACGTTCCCGTTTACCTAATTTTTTTACAGCATCGATATGAATGCCTGTATCGGGGTTAATATCTACGACGACTTTTTCAAAATCAAGCAGTAGAATCATTTGACCTTGATATTTAATGACGCCGATAATTTGTGAATTGCCGCCTTGGTACATTTCAGAAGGTTTTTCAATCTGCTCCCAAGAAATTCGATGAATTTGCGATACGTTGTCTACGTGGAAAACGACCGTTTGTTTGTTAAATTCAGCAACAATAAATTTCTGTTCAGCACTGCGATTATCTGTAGAGAGGCCAAGTACTTTGACCATGTCCACCACGGGTAAAACTTCGCCGCGTAGTTGAATAATACCTTCTACATGTGGGTGAGCATGCGGGATAAATGTAATCGGAATCGGTTGAATTATTTCCTTTACTTTAATAACGTTAATGCCGAATTTGCTGTTGCCTACTTCAAATTCAACGATTTCAAGTTCATTTGTACCGCTTTCTAGTAAAATCCCTTTATGATCTTGCATGAATTCATCTCCTTTATCTAGCTTTAGTAATTCGATTGTATCATGAAATGGTCATATATCCTACATTGTGTGTATAGGTCTCTTGTACTCAATAAAGTAGAATAGGGCACTTCTATTAGTTAACCATTTACTTGCATAAATCACAAGTAAGCGAGGCTTGAAAACCATCTCTTTCTCTATATCATTTCCGGTTCGCTTTCGGCAAACTATTCACGACATAATTCCTCCCCCGAGGAGCAAGCATGACTAGAAACGACTTCGTCATTTCTAGCCATGCTTTTTTCGGTCATCCTATTATGAATAGTTGCCTGTCGCGTACCTACATTGCTTTAGTAAAAAATGCAGTTGCGTGGAAAGAAAAGAATAGATGACTTTTTATAAAGATTGTAAGTGCCCGAAGATACAATTTCGGGCACTTTTGTACTAGGTACAAGTTGTTTCTACTTTACTTGTTGCAAGCTTTATGAAAAAGTGACACTTCTCAAAATAAAAATAGAAAAGATCATGGTAATAGATTCGGCTGCCAAAATTGTATCTTTGGCGGCCCTCTCTAGTTAAGAAGCACTCAATTCCTTCTTCCCCAAAAGCATTAGCCCTTCGTGTATCTGCGTTTTTGGAGAGCGGCGAGTGAACGACCGCCATACGATTGCCGAAAAAATGCATAGGGATGCGGCGCAGTCGCATCCCTATGCATAAAAATAGCACGGTTATTGTATAGAAGTCGTTTAACCCAAGCGATCCAGAAGCAACAGTACATGTAGTGCCTAGTATTTGATTATGTTATTTTCGGTTTAATCAATACGCGTGTGAATAAGGGATAGTATACATTTGATTATAAATCAAGTGTCAAATTTTGAACTTTTTAACTGGGACTTCACTTTTTCTTCAACGAACTGAACAATTTTCTTTGTCTTCATTGCAGAGTAATAGTAAAATGAATGCAAGCATGTCAGTGTCCCCGATTTTGAGCATTCATTACATTGGAAAACATCTGGCGATTTTGAGGAGAGAAGAATAGATGACTAAAGTTATGATACCTTCTCAGCAGAAGGTAGAGAAATCTACACGATCGATTGCCACCCAAATTGCTGATTTAAAATCACTGTTTAAGGGAATCGTCTTAATTGCAAATGTTTTGCCCGTTCTTACTGGATTTTGGTTAGCATTGTATTTTTCGAATACGACTCTCGGGGCTAATTGGGAAGTCTTTTTGCTAACAATGGCAGGAAGCACGTTGGTAATGGCAGGTGCATTAATTCTTAATAATTGGTATGACGTTGATATTGACACGGTCATGGAGCGCACGAAAAAACGTCCGACGGTTACGGGCAATATTTCTTTAAAAACCGTTTTGACGTTGGGCATTGCCTTATCATTTTTAGGTTTTATCGTGTTGTTTTTTACAACGTTTGAAGCTGTTATTTACGCATTTATTGGTTGGTTTGTCTATGTCATTTTGTATACAATGTGGTCAAAACGTAAATATACATTGAATACAGTCATTGGTAGCGTATCAGGCGCCGTGACGCCGTTAATTGGCTGGACAGCAATCGCGCCCGGTTATCATATTGTACCAATTGTACTAGCGCTAATTTTATTTATTTGGCAAATGCCACATACATTTGTCATTGCTATGAAGAAATACGATGAGTATAAAGCTGCAAAAGTTGCAATGCTGCCCGTTGTTCGTGGCTTTGCGTTTACGAAGCGGCAAATTGTCGTTTATGTAGCTTGTTTACTTCCATTGCCGTTTTTGTTAGGGTCACTTGGTACAGTCTTTATTGTCATTGCGACTTTATTGAATGTTGGCTGGTTGATTGCGAGTTTAACCGGGTTTACAACAAAAGACGATTTGAAATGGGCACATATGATGTTCCTGTTTTCAGTGAATTACGTAGCGATATTATTCTTAACGATGATTATTGTTACGTTACCGATTTTTAGTTAAGCACGATGTATAGTGGACAAACCGAGCAAATCTTTTCACTGATTTGCTCTTTTTTTTGACTTAAAGCCTATTAAACAGATAAGAATTAAAAAATAGTCTGAAAAGTCATTGACATTTCCCGTTTTTCTCCTTACTGTTAGAACATGTTCAGTAGACTACTAACAAATAAGGGGGAGAAGGTAATGGCAGCGTCAACAAATATTGTGTGGCACGAATCAGAGGTGACGAAAGAAAATCGCCAGCAACAAAAAGGTCATAAAAGTGCAATTCTTTGGTTTACGGGATTATCTGGGTCTGGCAAGTCAACGATTTCAGTTGCGTTGGAAACAGCATTGTATACACAAGGATTTCATACGTACCGATTAGATGGCGATAATGTCCGTCATGGCTTGAATAATAATTTAGGGTTTAGTCCCGAGGATCGGACAGAAAATATTCGTAGAATTGGCGAAGTATCCAAATTGATGGTCGACGCAGGTTTGTTTACGTTGACGGCATTTATTTCTCCGTATCGTGATGATCGTGAACAAGTGCGCCAACTTGTTGAAGCGGATGAATTTATCGAGATTTATGTGCAGGCTAGTTTAGAAATTTGTGAGCAGCGTGACACAAAAGGACTTTACAAAAAAGCAAGATTAGGTGAAATCAAAGGTTTTACAGGGATTGATGCACCTTATGAAGAGCCCACTCATGCTGAAATCGTCATTGACAGCCATCAATTAAGTGTTGAAGAGTCTGTCGAAGCCATTATTACTTATTTGAAGGACAATGATTATATTTAAAAAGTAGCTATTGTCGTAACATTTTGAGATAAAGGGAATAGAATATCTTAAAGCCTACTTGACTTATAGGGATTGTAAGGATATTATAATCAATAATCATATGCTGACTACAAAAAGTAGAGGCGATTTTAATCGATAACAGATTAAAATCGCCTTTTTTAAAAACTAAAGAAAGGGGGTTTGATTATGGTAAAGCAGACGTACACGGATTGGATAGAGTCGGATCAGAATTTTGGAATCGACGATGAAACAAAAGGAGCGCTTAATGTATTGCGCTGGGCGTATGGCGCTTATGATGAGGAGCTTGTCTATGCTTGTAGCTTCGGAGTGGAAGGAATTGTGATGATTGATTTAATCGCACAAATTAAACCGACAGCTAAAGTCGTATTTTTGGATACGGGGCTTCATTTTCCAGAAACGTATGCACTGATTGACGAAGTGCGGCAACGTTATCCGCAATTGGCGATTGAATTGAAAAAGCCAGCCTCTACGGTGGAGCAGCAAGCTGAACAGTTGGGTGACAAGTTGTGGGAACGACAGCCGGATCGTTGTTGTTATTTGCGAAAAGTGATCCCACTGCGTGAAGCATTGAGTGGTGCAACTGCTTGGCTGTCTGGACTCAGGAGAGAGCAATCTCCATCAAGAAGTCAGACGAATTTCGTCAATAAAGACGAAACATTTCAATCAGTTAAAATATGTCCGCTTATTCACTGGACGTGGGAGGATATTTGGGCATATGTTGACCAACATCAATTGCCCTATAATCCTCTGCATAATCAGGGCTATCCAAGTATTGGCTGTGCACCTTGTACGATGCCAGGAGATACAACGACAGGCTCGAGGTCGGGACGATGGGCTGATCAAACGAAGACAGAATGTGGCTTGCATAAAACTAACTAATCTAATGGGGGAATCGTAATGGCTTTGAGTCAACCGCATGGTGGAATATTGATTAATCGTTGGAATCCTACATTTCAATTTGAAGGGCTTACTGAAATCGTTGAACTAGATGAGATAGCGAGTAGTGATTTAGATTTGATTGGTTCGGGTGCCTATAGTCCTTTAAGTGGTTTTCTGTCTGAAGCAGATTATTATTCTGTTGTGACAACAATGAGATTGACGACGGGAGAGCCGTGGACAATTCCGATTACATTGCCAACGACGGAGGAAAATGCGGAAAACATTGCGATTGGCAGTGTTGTGAAATTAGTAAGAGATGGCGTTGTTTATGGGGTGCTAGACGTTTCGGATATCTTCACGCCTGATAAAGAACAAGAGGCTGCACTGGTGTATCAAACGACAGATCGTGAGCATCCAGGTGTCAAGAAGCTGTTTGAACGACCGAATGTCTACCTAGGCGGAAAGATTACGCTAATTGAGCGTCGTCCGTTGAACGAGTTTTCGGATTATCTATATGATCCATCTGAAACCCGTGAAAACTTTCAGGCACTTGGCTGGAATACAGTTGTTGGCTTTCAAACGAGAAACCCTGTACATCGTGCACATGAGTATATTCAAAAAACAGCATTGGAAATTGTTGACGGTTTGTTTTTAAATCCATTAGTTGGGGAAACGAAGTCGGATGATGTGCCAGCAGATGTACGATTAACAAGCTATGAAGTATTGCTTGAAAACTATTATGCCAAAGATCATGTGTTTTTAGGTGTATTTACAGCGGCGATGCGTTATGCAGGACCACGGGAAGCTGTTTTCCACGCGATGGTAAGAAAGAACTTTGGCTGCACGCATTTTATTGTCGGGCGGGATCATGCAGGGGTGGGTAATTACTATGGCACCTATGATGCGCAAAAAATATTTAGTAATTTTACGCCTGAAGAACTAGGAATCACGCTATTATTCTTCGAACATAGTTTTTATTGCAACAAATGTGCGAGTATGGCGACGCCGAAAACATGCCCACATGATGCGAGTGACCATGTCATTTTGTCGGGGACAAAGGTGAGGGAAATGTTGCGCAATGGTGAGCAGCTACCTGTGACGTTTAGTCGTCCGGAAGTAATTGAGGTATTGATCGAAGGAATGAAGCAACAAGAGGTTCATTCATAAATCATATTGAACTAAAACGGTGAGAGGAGCGAAGAAGATGGGAAAAGTATATTTAGTAGGTGCTGGACCTGGCGATGTTGATTTGATCACTGTTAAAGGGTTGAGATGTATTCAAGAGGCAGATGTCATTTTGTATGATCGATTGATCAATAAAGAGCTGTTACGTTATGCGAAGCCGGGGGCAGATTTGATTTATTGCGGTAAGCTACCAAACTATCATGCCATGATTCAAGAAACCATAAACCATTTTTTAGTGAAGTTTGCCAAGCAAGGCAAGACGGTGACGCGGTTAAAAGGTGGGGATCCTTTCATTTTTGGGAGAGGTGCGGAAGAAGCAGAGGCACTAGTGGATTATGGAATTCCATTTGAAGTCGTTCCCGGGATTACGGCGGGAATCGCGGCTCCCGCCTATGCGGGTATTCCAGTGACGCATCGCGAGTTGAGTTCTAGTTTTGCGATTGTTACGGGGCATATGCGTGCTGGAAAAAGTGATGCCATTCACTGGGAAAGCTTGGCGAAAGGCATCGATACGCTGGCAATTTATATGGGAGTCGGGAACCTGCCTCATATTTGTGAGCAATTGACGAAGCATGGTAAACCCGCTAGTACGCCAGTTGCGCTCATCCATTGGGGCACTACGGAAGCGCAACAAACGGTGACAGGAACACTTGCCACTATTGTTGATGTTGTGGCAAAATCGGATATTAAAAATCCAAGCATGATTGTGGTCGGTGAAGTGGTCAAACTGCGAGAAAAAATTCAGTGGTTTGAACAAAGTAATTTGAATGAGGTTTTGATGAAGGAACTATCTATATAACGAGTAATGGGGAGGGAGCAATATGCAGGCAGTTTTATATGTGGGCCATGGTAGCCGAATACAAGCAGGTGTCGAGGAAGCGATTCAATTTATCGAAAATTGCAAAGTGATGATAGACGTTGCCATTCAAGAAATTTGTTTTTTAGAACTGGCCTCGCCGAGTGTTGATGAAGGGATTACGAAGTGTGTGGAACGCGGCGCAACTAAAATTGCTGTTGTTCCTATCCTGTTATTAACGGCGAATCATGCCAATGAGGATATTCCTTTTGAAATTGAGGTAGGCAAGATTATGTATCCTGATGTTGAATTTACATACGGCAAAGCATTTGGTATTCATCCAAAAATCGTTGATAGTTTATATGATCGAGTTATCCAGAAGCAGGTTCCGATTGATGTAGAAGCACAGGTGTTACTCGTAGGGCGGGGGAGCAGTGATGTAGCTGTGAAACGTGATTTAACAGAAATTGCACAACTACTTGCGAACAAGTATCCCTTTCAACAAGTGGACGTTTGTTTTCTCTATGGCACATCCCCTTCGTTTGATGAAGCCTTGGCGCAAATACGGCAAACGACACCCCGACAAATTTTTATCATTCCTTACCTATTATTTTCAGGAATCCTCATGAATGGTATTGAAAGAAAAATTGCCAAGCATTCCTCAAACGATCATCAGATTATTCTTTGCGAAAATTTGGGCTATCACAAATATGTTCAAGATGTACTTGTTGAACGGGTAAATGACTTGCTAGCTGCACCAGCAATCATGTAAGCGATATGAAAGGATGAAGACTACGATGGGAAATCGAAAGGACAATGTGGAACTGGCGATTGATACGTTAAAGCAAATGTTGACAACAATGAATTATGGTTCGATTACATTGGTTGTCCAAGATCATGTTGTTGTTCAAATTGAAAAAAATGAAAAAATTAGACTTAAATGAAGGTTAAGCTCGACACTATTATAAATATGAGGTGGATACAATGACTCTTCAAGTGATGAATAGTCCATTTAATGAGCAGCAGGTGGCACTTCTCAATCAGCTACTGCCAGCATTAACGGAGACACAGCAAATTTGGCTAGGTGGCTATTTGAGTGCTCGTCAAATCGAGAAAACGCCAAGTGAGTCTAGTAGTACAGCTGTTTTAGAGGCTCAAGAAATTGTGGAAAAAGTCATTACGAAAGAGGTAACGATTCTATTTGGCTCTCAGACAGGCAATGCACAAGCGCTTGCGGGTAAGTTGACAAAAAATTTACAAGCAAAGAATTTTAACGTCACACTCACGTCGATGAATGATTTCAAGGTAAATACATTAAAGAAAATTGACAACTTATTGCTGATTGTTAGTACACACGGAGAAGGCGATCCACCAGATACTGCGCTACCTTTTTACGAGTTTCTGCTAGGGAAAAGAGCACCACGATTAGAAAACCTTCAGTATTCTGTCCTTGCTTTAGGGGATAGCTCCTATGAATATTTCTGTCACACAGGAAAAGAGTTTGATGAGCGGCTGCTTGAATTAGGTGCGAAACAGCTTAGCCCGCGTGTCGACTGTGATTTAGATTTTGATGAACCGGCAGAGGAATGGTTTGCGACAGTTTTAGTAGCATTAAATCATTTACAAGGCAGTCATTCTGCGGTTGATCAACAAGCAGTTACCGGAGAAGATGCTTCAGCAGAGGCTGAGTATTCGCGTACAAATCCATTCAAGGCGGAAATTCTTGAAAACTTGAATCTGAATGGACGTGGCTCGAACAAAGAAACACGTCATATTGAATTATCACTGGAAGGATCTAATTTACAGTTTGAACCAGGCGATAGTTTGGGTGTTTATCCTCAAAATGATCCTGAGCTGGTCGATGCTTTGATTGCGGAGCTGAGCTGGAATGGCGATGATCCTGTTGCAGTCAATAAACAAGGAACGTTTCGTCCGTTACGTGAGGCATTGCTATCTACTGTTGAAATTACCGTGCTGACGAAGCCATTGCTACAAAAGCTAGCGGAGCTTACTGCGAATCCTGCATTGAAAGAATTAGTAGTGGCAGGCAAAGAGCGGGAATTGAAGGACTATATGTATGGCCGTGATTTGTTAGATGTTGTGCGTGACTTTGCTCCTTGGCAAGTGCCTGCATGTGAATTTATCGCAATACTTCGCAAAATCCCTGCGCGACTCTATTCGATTGCGAGCAGTCAAAAAGCCAATCCAGATGAAGTCCATTTAACGGTTGGAACGCTACGTTATGAAGCGCATGACCGTCAGCGACTAGGTGTTTGCTCGGGGGAATTAGCGTTACGCGCACAACCAGGAGACCATTTGTCCGTTTACGTGCAAAGCAATCAGAACTTTAGATTACCGGCAAATCCTAATACACCAATCATTATGATTGGACCTGGAACAGGCATTGCACCGTTCCGAGCATTCCTCGAAGAACGCGAGGAAATTGGCGCGGAAGGGAAGACATGGTTATTTTTTGGCGATCAGCATTATACGACTGATTTTTTGTATCAGACAGAATGGCAACGCTTCGCGAAAGAAGGCATCTTGACGCAAATTGATGTGGCATTTTCACGTGATACAGCCGACAAGGTGTATGTACAGCACCGCATGCTAGAGAAAAGTCAGGAACTTTTCGAGTGGTTGGAAGAGGGAGCTGTCCTTTACGTTTGTGGGGATGAAAAACATATGGCCGCAGATGTCCACGATACATTGGAAACCATTTTGCAGGATGAAGGCGGCTTGAATGCGAAAGAAGCGGCAGACTATTTGGCAGAGATGCAACAGCAGAAACGCTATCAGAGAGATGTTTATTAAGGAAATTGTGAAGGGAGCAAGCGTAGATGACGAAAAAAATTGTATTACCGCCACAAGCGGGCAAGCCGAGTGATGTCGAGCGCATTAAGCTAGAAAGTAACTATTTGCGGGGATCGCTTGCACAATCACTGACAGAACAAATCAGCTCTGGGATTAATGATGATGATAATCGGTTGATGAAATTCCATGGCAGTTATTTACAAGATGACCGTGATTTACGCAACGAGCGCCAACGTCAAAAGTTAGAACCAGCGTATCAATTTATGGTACGAGTGCGTGCACCAGGTGGTATTGCCACACCCGCGCAATGGCTGGTGATGGATGATCTTGCCAATAAATATGGCAATGGGACGCTGAAATTAACAACGCGCCAATCATTCCAAATGCACGGCATTTTAAAGTGGAATATGAAGAAAAACGTGCAAGAAATTAATGCAGCATTGATGGATACTCTGGCAGCTTGTGGGGATGTCAATCGTAATGTTATGTGTAATCCGAATCCCTACCAATCAGACATTCACGCGGAAGTGTATGAATTGGCCCGCGAATTGAGTGAATACTTATCTCCGCGGACGCAAGCCTACCATGAAATTTGGTTGGACGGCGAAAAAGTGGTGAATAGCCAAGAGGTCGAAGTTGAGCCGATGTATGGTGAGCTATATTTACCACGTAAATTTAAAATTGGTTTGGCAGTTCCGCCTAGCAATGATATTGATGTCTTTTCACAGGACCTTGGGATGATTGCCATTTTAGAAGATGACCAATTAGTTGGTTTCAATATTGCTGTCGGTGGCGGCATGGGGATGACGCATGGAGATGCAGCGACATATCCGCAGTTGGCGAGGGTAATTGGTTTCTGTACACCTGATAAAATTATTGAAGTCGCGGAAAAAGTGATTACGATTCAGCGCGATTACGGGAATCGTTCTGTCCGAAAATATGCTCGTTTTAAGTATACAGTCGATACGAAAGGGTTGGAGTGGATTGCAAGTGAGCTCAATAACCGTTTAGGCTGGGATCTTGAAGCTGCACGCGCGTATCGTTTTGAGCATAATGGCGACCGCTATGGTTGGATTAAAGGCAATGATGGAAAATGGCATTACACGCTGTTTATCGAAAATGGGCGGGTTCGCGATGTGGATGGGTATCCACTCATGACAGGTCTACGAGAAATCGCCAACATCCATACGGGAGATTTCCGACTGAGTCCAAACCAAAACCTTGTCATTAGTAATGTGACGAGCCAGAAAAAGAAGGAAATTGTGGAGTTGCTAGAACGGCATAATATGACTGACGGTGCGCACCATTCTGCATTACGTCGCAGTTCTATGTCTTGCGTTGCGTTTCCAACATGTGGGCTGGCGATGGCAGAAGCAGAGCGCTATTTACCTTTGTTAGTAGATAAAATTGAAGTCCTTTTAGATGAATCTGGCTTACGGGACAAAGAAATTGTTATTCGTATGTCGGGCTGTCCGAATGGTTGTTCACGTCCAGCATTAGGGGAAATTGCTTTTATAGGGAAAGCGCCTGGCAAATACAATATGTATGTAGGTGCGAGTTTTGCTGGCGATCGTTTAAACAAAATCTATCGTGAAAATGTCGGAGAAGAAGAGATTTTGGCTTTACTTAAACCACTACTGGCACAATATGCAAAAGAAAGATTGGAAGGCGAGCATTTTGGTGACTTTGTCATCCGATCGGGTCATGTCAATGCCGTTCAAAATGGTCTGGATTTTCATGATGAGGTAGCTAGTACAAATGCATAGTAAGTTAGCGTAACTTTGGAACGATAGGTGGCTTTAGGGATGGGAACATATCCAATCATGTTGAATATGAAAAACAAAGCAGCTGTCGTTGTTGGGGGCGGCACGATTGCCTATCGGAAGACACTTGGCTTATTGCAGGCGGGGGCTAACGTAACAGTCATTAGCCCAGCCCTTCATTTGAAAATGGAAGCACTATTTATAGATAAGCAAATTAAGTGGCATAATAAAGCGTTTGAGCCGCAAGATCTTCAAGATGCTTTACTCGTCATTGCAGCGACGAATCAGCGGCAAGTCAATGCGTTTGTCGCTGCTTCAACTGGTGAACATCAGCTTGTAAATGTCGTGGATAGCCAGGCGTTAAGTGACTTTCAAGTACCAGCTAAGCTGGAGCGCGGTGACTTAACGATTTGTGTGGCGACGGGTGGGTCTAGTCCCTCGTTGGCTACGGTTATTCGTGATGAACTGGCGGAGAAGTATGATGACTCTTATAAGGACTATTTAAATTTCCTTGCGTTCGCTCGGGATAAAGTGAAGCATTCTAGATTTGATCAACCAACAAAAATGCGCATATTGAAAGAAATTACGGGCGAATCATATCGACAATCGTATGGAATGCAGCAAGCATTTCTGGAGATGATAGATCGCTTTGAAAACGATTATTCCTTTATTGAGAGGCTTAGTTGAATTTGCCTTTCTTCTAGTAAGATAATGTGGGATTTGAAAGGATGATGGCTGTGAGAGTCGTGAATAATATAGCTGAACTGATTGGTCAAACACCATTGGTCAGATTAAATAGGCTTGCTGATCCGCGGGGGGCAGCTGTTTACGTCAAGCTGGAGTCTTTTAATCCGAGCAAAAGTGTCAAGGATCGGGCGGCTTTTAATATGATTGTTGAGGCTGAGAAAAGTGGGCAATTGAAGGAAGTGGCAACGATTATTGAGCCAACGTCTGGAAATACGGGCATTGGATTAGCGATGAATGCGGCAGCAAGAGGGTATCGGGCGATTTTTGTCATGCCAGATAACGCAACGATTGAACGCATCAATTTAATGAAGGCTTACGGAGCGGAAGTCGTCCTAACACCTAGTGAAGAGCGGATGCCTGGGGCGATTGCTAAGGCCAATGAATTGGCTTCGCAAATTGATAATAGTTTTATTCCGATGCAATTTGAAAATGCAGCCAATCCAGACGCTCATCGAACAACGACAGCTGTTGAAATCATTGAGGCGCTAGCATCTATTAATCGGACACTGACTGCTTTCGTTTGTACGTCAGGCACGGGTGGTACGGTGACAGGAACTGGAGAGGCACTGAAAGAGCATGATGCCAACATCACTGTTCATGTTGTGGAGCCTGCGGGATCGCCTGTACTATCAGGCGGAGAGCCAGGGAAACATAAACTCGTCGGGACCAGCCCTGGCTTTATTCCTTCGGTGTTAAATACGACTATTTATAATGAAATATTTCAGATTAAGGATGAAGAAGCGTATGACATTGTCCGTAGTGCCGCGGCGCGAGAAGGGCTTCTTGTTGGTCCGTCGGGAGGCGCATCTATCTACTCAGCCCTCATCGTTGCGAAGCGTCTGACGCCAAACGATACAGTCGTCTGTATAGCACCAGATTCAGGTGAACGTTACTTGTCGAGTGATTTATTTACATTTTAATCATCATTTCATAGCGGTCACAACTCAAAAAAAACGAAGAGAATTTTTAGAATAATAGTTGTCAAATGATATAGAAATTAGTGATTTTTTATTAAATATATTGATTTAATCGGCATTTTGAAGGGAGGCGGATTCGCATGTATTTAACAATTGATGGCATCGAAAAAAGCTTTCCTCACGCAGAAAAAGGGCAAGTGAAAGTACTCGATAATATCCAATTAGAAGTGGAGAAAGGTCAGTTTGTTTCGATTGTTGGTCCATCAGGATGCGGCAAGTCCACGTTGCTGTATCTCATTGCGGGTCTTGAGAAGGCTGACAAAGGAGAAATCCGCATTGAAGGAAAGAAAGTGACGGATGCGGGACCAGATCGCGTCGTTGTATTTCAAGAAGCGGGGCTATTCCCTTGGCTTACTGTTCTGGAGAACGTTACTTACGGCTTGCTGTTGAAAGGAATGGCTAAAGGTGAGGCACAAGATAAAGCAAAAGATATGTTGAAAATGGTGCATTTAAGTAATTATATCGATTCCTATCCTCATCAGCTTTCGGGGGGCATGAAACAACGCGTGTCCATTGCGCGTGCACTCGTGATGGAGCCCGCCGTCTTGTTGATGGATGAACCATTTGCGGCTCTTGATGAGCAAACAAGAATGGTTTTGCATCATGAACTGCTTGAAATATGGCGGAAAACAAAAGTGACCATTTTCTTCATCACACATAATATTCGCGAAGCGGTTTTATTATCTGAAAAAATTGTTGTGTTTGAAACAAGGCCTGGAAAAATTAAATCGACTCATACGATGAAGACGTCGACAGATGGAATTACACCGAATGATGTGACATTCCATTTAGAGAAGGTAATCTTAGCGGAATTACAAGGTGAAATAGAGAAAGTGTTAAAGGAGGAGATGGGGGATGACTACATTTTGGAGACGGATCCTCTTCATCGGGCTACTAGCGGCGATATGGGAAGTAACATCTAGATTATCAAGTTTGCCAGATTTTATGTTTCCAACGCTAACCCAAGTACTTCAAACACTTTTTTCGGGGATCACTAGCGGGCAAATCACGACAGCGATTGTCACCAGTATGGCACGGTTACTCATTGGATTTTTGATAGCCGTAGTAGTAGGCGTGTTCCTAGGCTACCTAATCTGGCGTTCTAAGCTTGTAGAGGACACACTAGGATTTCTGATAACGGCTTTACAATCCATTCCAAGTATTGTGTGGTTTCCACTCGCCATTATCTGGTTTGGTTTAAATAACTTCTCCATTCTGTTTATCGTCACGATTGGGGCCACATGGACCATGACGATCAGTGCAACAAGTGGCTTTAAAAATGTGCCGTCATTGTATCAACGGGTTGCTAAAACATTAGGGTCAAGTGGCTTCCACTTTTTACGAACAGTGATCTTACCGGCATCTGTTCCACAAATTATATCGGGCTTACGCATCGCCTGGGCATTTTCATGGCGTGCGTTAATGGCCGGTGAATTACTTGGTGGAGGAGGGGGACTTGGCCATCTACTAGAAACGGGCAGATCGCTTGGCCAGATGGATTTAGTCATTTCCGTCATGATTATCATTGGTGTTATCGGTACGATTATGGATAATCTGGTGTTTTTACGATTAGAACGTAGTGTCCAGAAAAAATGGGGCATTCATTAAATGACATCATTCGGGGGAGAGAGAAAAATGAAACGTAAATTATGGATGCTTGGAGTTATTTCGATACTGGTATTAGCTTTTGGAACAGCATGTGGCAAAGGAGATCAAGGTGCAGCCGGTAGTAAAGAAGTAAATATCGGTTATTTTCCAAACTTAACACATATCGCAACGATTGTTGCCTTAGAAAAAGGCTATTTTGCCGAAGAGTTCGGAGAAGATATTAAGATCAATACGAAGACGGTCAGTAATGGTGGCTTGTTCACGGAAGCACTGGTGACTAAATCAATCGATGTCGGCACTGTTGGACCGGGGCCATTATTAAATTTATATGTGAAAGATCCGAATTACCATATTATTTCAGGCGCTGTCAATGGTGGAGCTGTGCTTGTTACGAGTGAACATAGTAATATTACAAATCTAGCGGATTTAGACGGAAAAAAAGTAGCTATTCCTGTCATTGGCAGTACTCAAGATGTCATGCTGCGTAAAGCGCTCAAGGATGTTGGATTGAAGCCGACATCGAATGGTGGAACAGTTGAATTATTTGCAGCGGCACCTGCTGATACAGCAACGCTATTCATCCAAAAGTCAGTGGATGCAGCAGCAACGCAAGAGCCATGGGGCTATATTTTAGAAACGCAGGCGAACGGCAAGTTATTGCTAGATTGGGAGTCGTTTGCGTGGGGCAAAGAATCGACCAATACAGTTGTCGCAGCGACTAAAAACTTTGTGAGTAATGAACCATTTGTCACAGCTTATTTAACAGCTCACACTAGAGCGGTTGCTTTTATAAAACAAAATCCACAAGAAAGCCAAGACCTAGTCATTCAGCATATCAAAGGCTTAACAGGGAAAGAAATTAATAAAGAAGAACTGCAGGCAGCATTTGCGCATCTTGAAGTAACAACAGCTGTCAATGAGCAAGTCATTCAGGAGATGGCCGATATTAGTAAAGAAGCAGATTATATTAAAAGTAGTAATATTAAGGGCATGATTCAATTGGATCAGCTGAAGGCAATCGAGGGAAATTAATAATGAACCTCCACGCTTAGAGTAGCTTAGGATATTTGCCAGTACAATAAAATCCAGACAATCCCCAATTCTATGTGCGATTGGGGATTGTCTGCGTTGAAAAATGATTTTCAGCGCAATACCTGCTACTATAATCAGTAAGTGGTGTATGACGATTATGCGACTTGCAGATTTTTGCAGAAAAGGATTTGGATAGCTATGCAAGGTATTTTACAAGAAATACGAAAATTTTTTCCGTTTGGTTTTGACGATGTAAGTTCTTATTTTTCAAAATTAGCGTTGACGATTGCTATAACGTATGGACTTCTCGTTATTTTTAGAATCGCGATGCAGCAATTATTTAAGCGTACAACAATTTTAGAAGAAAAAAAGAAAGAAACGATTGAAAGTGTTGTGAAAAATACATCCAAGTATGTCTTTGCTATCATTATTTTAATCGCGGCAATCAAACCATTTGTCGGTGATTTGAAGGAAGTCATAGTGGCTGGGGGAATTATTGCAGCTGTCATTGGCTTTGGTGCTCAAAAACTTATCAATGATATTATCAGTGGGATATTCATGATTTTTGAAGGGACAATTAAACAAGGTGATTTTGTCCATGTCAATGGCGAGCTTGAAGGTGGAACGATTGAGGAATTAGGTTTTCGGATTGTGAAGATTCGGTTGATTAATGGAAAACTGGTGACGATTTCTAATGGAGAAATCCGGAAATTTGTCAATGGCTCCGTGGAGAAAAGACGAGTCTTTGAAAGTATCATTGTGTCTTTTAAGCAGAATCCAGGCGAGGTAAAGCAATTATTGCAAGAGGTTTGTGAAGAGTTGAATGGAATGCAAAAGCATTATTTAAAAGTAGATTCATCTACGGGTGAGTTTGAGGAAATGTATAAGATTTATGGCTTGCATTCATTAGATACGAGTCCATATGGCTATAAGTTTACAATTGTGGCCACGGTCAATGATACGGATTATTTGAAAGCTTCTATCGAGGCGAAGGAACTATTAGCGCAGAGACTTTATGATGGAAAGATTAAAATGGCGGAGCAGTTAATTACTGTAAGGCAATAATGGTGTAGAGGCGATAGGCTTCTACATCTTTTTGTTTTCGATGAAACTTATTATCCTACTACACGTAGAATAGGTAGTGAAAGAGGGTGTTCATCTATGAATGAGGGAAATGATGCGTTGGATAAGAAAGAACAACGGAATCTATGGACGTCTATTTGGCTGGAACCAAGAGAAACTGTACGTTATGCGATCGACCATAAGACGATGAAGTATGCCATCATGTTGGTCATAATTGCCGGTCTATTTGATGTGTTGAATGCGGCGACGCAAAATAATCTGGGTGCCACTTTTACATCGCCTAGTTTTTTTATCTGGTTGATAGTATTAAGCCCTGTTTTAGGATTAATTGGTTGGTGGATTGGTGCTGGGATTGCTACGATGGTTGGTACATGGTTCGGTGGTACAGGGACTTTTGCTGAGCTGAAAATGGCTTTTGCGATATCGTATATACCTGTCATACTTGGAGGGCTTATATGGATTCCGGATCTCCTTATATTGGGGAAATCTTTATTTGTAGAAGATTTTACTGTCTCAGGTTGGCGGTTAATTTGGCAGTTTTTTAGTGGATTTGTCGGTATTGTGCTAGGTATATGGAGTTTCATCATTACGGTAATGGTTGTTGCGGAAGCGCATAGAATCTCCGGATGGCGTGGCTTTTGGACAGTTGTGATTCCAGGCGTTTTGCTTGTTATTGTGCTATCTATCTTCTTTCTACCGTTTTTCTTCCTATTATTTTAGTTGAAAACGCAGCTAGACAACAGGGGAATTGTTGTCTAGCTGCGATTTTTCATTTTTTCAGCCGAAAAAAGGGACAACCTCTTTTGCAATTTGTTCTGGAACTTTTAAGCACAGCGGTTCATTATGCAGGAAGTTAAAGACGTTCATGTCGCTCGTTTGAAGTGCGCCAATAGTGAGGCGGGGGACAAGTCGAACGTGAACTCGTTCAGCGCCATTAGGTGAAACGGGAATAAAGAGCCCGAGATTGAAACTGGCAATGCCGATGCTGTTAAAGTAACGGAAGAAACGTGTAAGGCTGTCGGCAAGGTCTTGCCAGTTGTCATCGGTCAATTCATCAAGAGAAGCAGCGTTGAATACGCCGATAAAGTCGGTATGGCTTTTGGGTGCGAACGCATGTAGCCAGTCAATCGTTCCGGCTGTCCCGATGAAACGTTCATCTAGTTCGCGTTCTTGTTCAACTAATGCAGCATAGAAGTTTTGACCTTGTGTATTGTGAAATTGCGCGGCTGCTGCTGATGTTGTTGCCTGATAGTTCGTAGGGTGTTCAGATGCCAATACATGAATATGTGGATGTAAAATACTACCTCCTGATGGCGGTAAGTAGTTCCAGTTGATGGATGCATACGTTGTTTGTGCATCCTGGGCAATTACTTTGTTCAAATAGTCATGTGCAGCTGAAAATGAATCGGCAATCATCGGAGCTGTGAATGCATCGAGCTTCACGTAATGCAGATCACACATGCGAACGACGGCATTGTGTTTACTATACGGAAATAAATTTGGAAAAACGACTGCTTCGCCTTTGGTAAGTCTACCTCCTGTCACTAGCGTTTCAGGGAAAGTCGGTGTAAATGATTGTACATTTTCAGGACAGAAGGGACATTTGCTACCTGCTGTCTCTTTCGCAAGTTCGCTGTAATCCGTCGGTACAAATGGAGCTCCAGGATCAAAAATAATGCGTGATGTTTCACCTGTAAGTGGATCTTTACGGATTTCGGTTTTGCGGTCAGTGAGTTTTCGCTCTTGCATTGGATCATGGAATGTGAAAAATTCTTCATGTGCTGTGAATTGGATAGTCATTGTTATTTCCCCCTAAAAGTAATCATGCGTGCTATGTCTATTCTAACTATGGTTGACGAAAAAGTCAGTATATTTGTCGGAATCTTTATTAATATAGGGGACGGGGTCTACTATTTTCATGTAATTACGCTTTAATCTGCGAAATTTCCGTTTTCGCGCGATTTCCCCGGAAATACTCGTGATTTCCGGGGAATAAAGAGCAGTAACTTCATTCATTTACGCCTACGCAAAATGTATACGCCCCCTATCTACCAGCTCGTTTCCATACTTTTCGATAGTCAATTCTCCCATTACGATCCAATTGTATATTCACATACGAGCTATTTCCCGGTTCATATATAGTGTGTGAACGATGCGTTAAAAAAAGAAGTATGTGGTTCGTTGTTAAATACGACTCTAATTGAAAATACGATTCCCAACGCGTTTTATCAGTTCTAGATTCTTTAATTGTGGTAATTTTTTGATCAACCACTTTTTTCATTTCATCAGTTAAGCAAGGGTAGATGGGTAGGGTAGATGATTGGCTCGCTGTCAAAACAGATAATAGTCGATCCTCCCCTAAGGCAATACCACCGACAAACATATCAAAACAATCGAACAGCCTATCATTCAGTTCAGGTAAGTCGAAGAGTTCTACAGTAGATATGATTCCGTGCTCTGCCAGCTGCAGTTGAAGAATGAGTGCCTCACGTTCGTGATTAGCATCTGGTCGAATTTGTTGTGCCGCAATTTTAATAATAACATCTGGTGGAATACATTCAATTGAAGGCTGATGCTCCTTATTGTTTAGTATCATTGACCGCTCAGTGACAAAACTGTATGCGACTTTTTCATTTCCGCCCTGCAAACAAAAATCAGCTCGGTTAACGATTGAATAGATGAATCGGCGGAACTGTGCGTCTTGCATTGGTCCATTTTTACGACAATTGAATGCGATATAATCTGCGCCTTCCTCCTGAACACGAATTTCCTTCCATGAGGCATCCGGTGCATTTAACAGTAGAGGATGTTTCGCTTCAGCATGAATTGTGAAAGGGGTTTTGATGATTTCTACGCAATCCAGCCATGGTCGATTTCCATAATAGTCTGGGAAGACATCGAGGCGAACCATGTCTTCATCGTGCCGCACTAATTGAAAGGGGCCGCAACCAACAGGGTGTAGACTAAAACTGTCATCCTTCTCAATCATTTCAATTGGTATAATGGATGCCTTTTTGTTAGATAAATATCTCGGAAAGAGAAAATCCGGATTTTTTAGATGAAAAATAATTGCGGTTTGGGATGGCGTGTCAATCTGTTTGAGATTTTGAATAATCGGTTCCTGCAAAGGGAATCGTGTAAAAGTTGCTTTTACATCCTCACTTGTTAACTCGCGTCCATGGTGGAAGCGGATGCCTTTTCGAAGATAAAAAGTCCATTGCTGCCCATCCGAACTCTCCCAATGGTGAGCAATTCGAGGAAGCAGTTGCTGAGAGATAGAGTCGTATTCTACAAGACGGTCAAAAATTTGTTGGACCATATGTGCATCATGCCTGGAAAGGATGTATGGAGGATCCATGATAAGACTTGTTTCATAAAAGGGATAGCGCAGCACATCGTTGTTCAGTTCTGTCGTGTTTTCTTGTGACAGACCTAAATGCTCTTCGAACCACCGTTGAAAATCATCTTGTAAATGGCTATCAAACTGCTGAATAATCTGGAATGCATCTTTGTAATGGCCTTGCTGAATGTTGTGCTTTGCTTCTGTCAGCTGAATCTCATCGTTGGATTGAAGTACAGTGATTTTCGGCTTTTTGCCTCGACCTTTTTGAACTACCCAACGAATATGTCCTTGCTGATGTAAATACTTCATGACGGTTTTGCTGTGGCGTTCTGAGCAATTTAGCAGTAGCGCTAGCTGAGCGATTGTTGTTTCTGTCTCTATATTTTTGATGAAATGCCGTGTTAGTTCTTTTGTATGCTCAATATATTTCATATAGCTATCCTCCACTCTAAAAAGGTGAACTGATAAAAATATAACGCTCACTTTTTCTTCACCTTTATCTATTCTATAGTTTATATACGGAAAGAAGCAATAAGGGGATGGGAAAATGGCTTTAGAAGCAACAGAGCAAGTGGCAACAGAACGGGCACTTTGGAGGAATAAGAATTTCATGCTTATTTGGGGCGGCTCCATCATATCTAGCTTTGGTCATCAAATGTACATCATCGCAATTCCGCTATTAATTTATGATTTAAGTCGATCCGCATTGGCGATGAGTACAATGCGGGCCATTGAATTCTTCCCGAATATTGTCATCGGTATGATGGCTGGTGTCTTTGTCGATCGGTTGAATCGAAAAAGGATGATGCAATGGACAAGTCTCATTCAGATGATGTCGATGCTAGGGATGATTATGCTTCTTTTTACGGGGCACCTATCACTTTGGCATTTATATATCCTTGGATTTCTTTTATCTTCTGCGGGCTATACATTTGGTAATGCTCATCATGCAGTTCTCCCGCAAATCGTAACGAAGGAACAACTTACTTCCGCGAATGCGAAGCTATCTTTTGTCAGTACATTTATCCAGACAATCGGACCTGGTTTGGCAGGAGTACTCCTAGTGGCCTTTTCATATACGTCAACATTGGCTGTGTATATGCTGTGCCTAGTTATCTTATTTATTTGCGTTTCTTTATTTCAAACTCCGGCAACTGGTCGGATGGAGCACAAGAAAACCACAGTTGTGCAGGATATCAAAGAGGGCATAGATGAATTATTTCGTAATAAAACATTGCTAACGCCGACCTTTACAATCTTGTTCATGAATTTTGCCTCTAGCCTTGTGATTGGTGTACTAATTTTTTACGTTACCGATCAACTCGGTGTGACTGCAGTACAAGTTGGCTTGATGTACACGATTTCTGCGATTGGTGGAATTGTCGGGGCAGCAGTTGTCAGTCGTGTCCGGAAGAAATTTGGACGAGGAAATATTTTTACGTTCTGTCTGCTGTTCGATGTTATCGGCATGGGTTGTTTAATAGTTGCACCGACATGGTGGGCAATTGGCATTGCGCTTGCCATTCGGACGTTTTCTACAACGATTTCTAACATTGTTTATTTCACGATTAGGCAGGAATTCACCCCCAATCATTTGCTTGGACGCGTTGCAGGTACGTCCTCCATGTTTATGAAAATGACTTTGCCATTTGGTCTTTTTATTGCGGGATTATGGGCTGAATGGTTTCCGATTCGAATTTTGTTTGGTTTCGCTACCTTAATTTTTCTAACTATGTTTCTTCGTTTATACGCACATCCTTTTAGGAAATTGGACTAGCAAGGGAAGAGTTAGTAGTATGATTGCGGTATTTGCGAGAGGAGAAGAGGTCTTTTTTCTTAATTTGGTCTTATTTTAGGGGATTTTCGATGTAAACGACGAATCTATGATTTTCGTGCGATTTCCCCGGAAATACTCGTGATTTCCGGGGAATATTTTGAACTGAACTACCGATTCTGTAAACTGTCCCACGCTTTGACGAAACTGAGCTACCGATTTCGTAAATTGCCCCACGCTTTGGCGAAACTAAACCACCAAACATAATTCCATTCACCATAATAAAAGGAGTAGCCACTTCGGCTACTCCTTATGAGCAATAAAATACTTATTTAGCTTCGAATGTTGCTGCAGCTTCTACTTCGCTCCAAGCGATACCAAGTGCATCTGCAACACCTTTTCCGTATGCTGGATCTGCTTTATAGCAGTGAGCGATATGACGTAGTTGAATATGCTTGTCAACGCCTTGCATATTACGTCCAGTGTTTTCGAACAACACTTGCTGTTGTGCTGGGCTCATCAAGTTAAACAATTTACCTGGTTGCTCGAAGTAATTGTCGTCATCTTCTCTAAAGTTCCATTGGTCTGCTGCGCCAAAGATATCAAGAGCTGGCTCTTTGTATTTCGGCTGTTCTTGCCATTCACCATGGCTGTTTGGCTCATAGTGAATTTTGCTGCCGTGATTACCATCAACACGCATTGCGCCATCGCGATGGTAGCTGTTGTGGAATGGGCATTTCGGTTGGTTGACCGGAATTTGGTGATGGTTAACCCCTAGACGGTAACGTTGTGCATCGCCATATGAGAAGAGGCGACCTTGCAACATTTTGTCTGGTGAGAAACTAATACCTGGTACAACGTTTGCTGGTGTGAAAGCAGCTTGCTCTACTTCAGCAAAGTAGTTGTCTGGATTACGGTTAAGTTCGAATTCGCCAACCTCGATAAGTGGGAAGTCTTTTTTGTACCAAACCTTTGTTAGGTCAAATGGGTTGTAAGGCATGTTTGCAGCTTGTTCTTCTGTCATCACTTGAATGAACATTTTCCATTTCGGGAAGTTGCCGTTTTCGATGTTGTCGTAAAGGTCGCGCTGATGGCTCTCGCGATCTTTTCCAACAACTACCTCAGCTTCCTGATCTGTTAGGTTTTCAATGCCTTGTTGTGAATGCATGTGGAATTTCACCCAAACGCGTTCATTTTGTGCATTGATCATACTGAATGTATGGCTTCCGAAACCGTGCATTGTGCGATATGAACTTGGAAGTCCGCGGTCACTCATGACAATTGTTACTTGGTGAAGTGCTTCAGGCAGTGATGTCCAGAAGTCCCAGTTGTTGTTCGCACTACGCATATTCGTACGTGGGTCGCGTTTAACAGCGTGGTTTAGGTCAGGGAACTGCATTGGATCTCTGAAGAAGAACACAGGTGTGTTGTTTCCGACAAGATCCCAGTTTCCTTCTTCTGTGTAGAAGCGCGCAGAGAATCCGCGAATATCACGTTCTGCATCAGCGCCACCGCGTTCGCCTGCAACAGTTGAAAAGCGTAGGAACATATCTGTTTTCTTACCGACTTCAGAGAAAATTTTTGCCTTTGTATATTGTGAAATGTCATGCGTTACTGTAAATGAACCGTAAGCAGCTGAACCTTTTGCATGCATACGACGCTCTGGAATTACTTCACGATCGAAGTGAGCAAGCTTTTCTAATAGCCAAACGTCTTGTAATAGGATTGGACCCCTTGGGCCAGCTGTCATTGAGTTTTGGTTATCAACGACGGGTGCACCAGCTGCAGTTGTTAATTTTGGTTTTTGATTTTTAGTCATTTAATAGTCACTCCTTAGATTAATATAAATCTTACATGATAATAATAACAAATTAAGATTCATTATACCAATTAAATAGACTTGTATAGGTAAGAAAGCTTTTTAATTGAGAATGGGTACGATTAAATGAGAGTACCACATTGTTAATAGGAATAATTGTCTATTTGATTTTGGATGGCGCTACATCTAAGTAAAGGATAACATAATAATTGATTATTTTGCAAAATTCTAAAATAATGAACTCCTTATATTATTCATGTACACTACTACTATCGTGTTCTAGATTTGAGAGGAGAGAAAATGATTTGTTACAACGAAGATTAGCAAAAGTACTACTGATTTTATTATTGGTAATGGGGACTGTTTGTACACCATTCCCGGAACAATCGACGGCACAAGCGGCTACATCCTCCTATACGGATTTACAAAGCTCAATTGATGCTATTTTGTTAGATAGTAGAATGAAAGGAGTCGCGAGTAGTGTCGCGGTTCGTAAAGCATCTACTGGAGAAATGGTTTATCAATCTAATGCGGATAAAGCAATTACACCAGCGTCTACATTGAAAATTCTTACTGCAGCGGCGGCGCTTGAAACATTAGGCGAAAATTATCGTTTTGCAACTGAGGTTCTAACGAACGGGGAATTGTCAAAGGGAACACTGACCGGCAATCTCTATCTCCGTGGGAAAGGCGATCCGACATTGGTGAAAGCGGATTTTGATCATTTCGCTATGCAGTTGTCCAAGCAAGGTGTGAAAAAGGTTTCCGGTAATTTAATAGGGGATGACACATGGTTTGATGCCATTCGTCTATCGCCAAGTATTGACAAAATGGATGAGTCCTATTATTATGCAGCGCAAGTTTCTGCCTTAACGGCTTCGCCGAATACTGACTATGATGCGGGCACAGTAATTGTCGTATCGAAGCCGACTACGAATGGGAAAGCATCCAAAGTAACGTTAACACCGGAAACAGCTGTTGTTCAGGTCGTCAATCGCTCTAAAACAGTGCCAAAAGGTTCTAAAAATACATTAAAGATTGAACGCCAGCACGGTACGAATAAAATTGTCATCACGGGCAATATACCGATTGGATCAGCTGGTAAAAAGCAATGGATAACGGTGTCTAATCCAACAGCTTATGCACTTGATATTTTCAAGAAATCATTAGCTGCTAAAGGCATCACATTTGTTCCTTCATCTAAAACAGTACGCGGTAAGACACCTGAAAATGCTGAAATCTTAATCGCGAAAAATTCAATGCCATTGAAGAATTTGATGAAGCCTTTTATGAAACTAAGCAATAATTCACATGCAGAAGTATTAGCGAAGGCGATGGGTAAAACACAATATGGAGAAGGGAGCTGGAATGCTGGATTAAAAGTAATGCGGGATTATGCAACGTCTATTGGATTAGATGTCAACGATTGGGTATTTGAAGATGCTTCGGGCATGTCTCACGCTAACAAAGTGACTTCGGCTCAAATGACGGAATTACTTTATCAAGTTAGAACAGCCCCATGGTACGGTTCATTTGCGCAAGGACTTCCTGTGGCAGGAGCACCTGATCGATTGATTGGTGGAACATTGAGAAATCGAATGACGGCTGCTCCAGCAAAAGGGAATGTAATGGCGAAAACGGGTAGTTTGAACAATGTCAGTGCCTTGGCAGGATATGCACAAACGAAGGATGGAGAGTTACTTATTTTTAGTGTGCTAACACAGAATCAGAAAACTAGCACAATCCCTGTCCTAGACAGAATTGCAACTGTTATTGTCAGTTCTAACAACTAAAAAAACCCCGGTAATCCACGATTATGTGGATTACCGGGGTTATTTAGATGAGTAGCTCGAATAATGTACTGTCTTTGTTGACTTCCTTGAAAGAGAAGCCGCAGTCTTTCATTCGCTGAATAAGACCGAGATAGTCTTCTTTGCGTTTAATTTCCACGCCAACCAGTCCTGGGCCACTTTCTTTGTTGTTTTTCTTCGTATATTCAAAAGTTGTAATATCATCATCTGGTCCAAGTACTTCATCGAGAAATTGGCGTAAGGCCCCTGCCCGCTGTGGGAAATTGACGATGAAATAATAGAGTAGACCTTCATAGAGCAAGGATTTCTCTTTGATTTCTTGCATCCTGCCAATATCATTGTTCCCGCCACTAATGACGCAGACAACAGATTTTCCTTTAATTTCATCTTTGTAAAAATCGAGTGCGGCAATCGGTAGGGCTCCTGCGGGTTCGGCAATGATTGCATATTCATTATACAAATTCAAAATCGCTGTACAAACTTTCCCCTCAGGGACAAGTACGATATCATCCAAGTATTTACGACAGATGTCATACGTCAATCGACCAGCGCATTGTACGGCAGCACCATCTACAAACTTGTCGATTTTTTCAAGTACCGTGACTTCGCCATTCGTAAACGCAGCTTTCATACTGCCAGCACCTTCAGGCTCCACACCAATCATACGTGTATGTGGAGAGACGTTTTTAATATAGGTGCTTAAACCGGCCATGAGACCGCCACCACCAATACTGGCAAATACGAAATCGAGAGGTTCTTCGATGTCATTCATCATTTCAACCGCGACGGTTCCTTGTCCCGCGATGACGTCATAATCGTCGAATGGGTGGATGAAGATTCGATCGTTTTCAGAGGCGTATTTAGTTGCATGGGCAGAAGTATCATCGAATGTATCGCCTACTAAAATGATCTCCACGACATTTTTGCCAAACATTTTCACTTGGTTAATTTTTTGTTTAGGTGTTGTTTGCGGCATAAAGATTTTTGCTTCAATTCCTAACTGTGCGCAGGCATAGGCAACTCCTTGTGCATGATTTCCTGCGCTGGCGCAGACGACTCCTTTTTCACGTGCTTCTGTTTCGATGCTTTTAATTTTATAATAGGCACCACGCAGTTTGAAGGATCGAACATGCTGTAAGTCTTCTCTTTTAACATACACGTGGCAATCGTATTTTTCGGATAGTCGCTCATTTCTTTGCAAAGGTGTATGTGCAACAATATCTTTTAATAATTGGTTGGCGATTAGTATTTCTTCTACATGAAAGGTTTTAGGTTTAGTGTTTGTAAGATTCATAATTCTGTCAATAACCTCCATTATCATTTGAACATTTTTTAATCATAACACAACATTCAAATAATTGAAACTAGAGTGTTCGAAATTGTGCGTAAACTTTCGTGGCATTAAAGGGTCAAGACTAGTGTTAATGCTTGTTCATGGATGGCGACATGAAGTGGAGTTGATGTCACGATTTCGCCGTCTACAATGGCAGCAACTGGTCGGTCCGATGTAATAACAACTTCTTTTCCTTCTATGTAAGTGACACCTTTTCGTAGAATCGGTTGTCCGCGCAGTAAAGCTGGGAAAAATTGGAAGAGTATTTTCATGCGCCCGACATCGTGAAGTAGCGTCAAATTGAGAAGGTCATCCACTGGAGATGCTTGTGGGCAAACAACTAGACCGCCGCCATAAGAAGATGTATTACCACAGGCAATAAGCCAAGTAGTTTTCATCGGAAAGGTATGACCGTCTATCGTGACGTCGCTTGTAAAGGCTTGAAAGGTTAGTAACCCTATGACGGCCGCAATGGTATAGGCGAATGAACCGATACCTAGCTTATTCAGAACTGGTTTGTACCAAGATTGATTGACACGTTGACCAATAGTTGCGTCAAGTCCAATGCCGGCAACTGTAATACCGTAGCGCCCATTGATCGTGAGCAAGTCGATAGCTGTTGTTTGATGTGCTACTAATTGCTCGATGAACCGAGCAGGCTGGGTCGTTAATGTAAACATACGGGCTGTATCATTGCCTGAACCTGCGGGCAGAATTGCCAATGCGGTCGTTGTTTTTGCGATGGATTGAATGACAGAGCTAGTCGTTCCATCACCACCGATGACTGCAATCGCCTTGAGTGTATACAGTTGTTGCTGCTCTGCAATAAAGCTTTGAGTTGCTGTTTCTGAGCTACTCATCAGCACACGATAGTCAATCGTTTGCTGTTGTAAAATTTTCTCGGTTTCTCTCCACAACCCAGCAGCTTGGCCTTTTCCTGCGTCTGGGTTGACGATAAATACATACACTCAATCACCTCATTTCTATTCAATCAGTTTATCATATTGATGAAAAGTCGGGCATTACTATATTGCTATTCCAACTTATATGTTTTAATGTTAAAGTAGATTAGCAGCAAGTCATTCAATATGAAAGAAGGTTTTTTTAGATGGGTAGGGTGCAAGGAAAAGTTGCCTTAGTAACAGGTGGGGCATCAGGAATTGGATTATCCGCAGCAACATTGTTGGCAAAAGAGGGCGCGAAAGTTGTCATTGCCGATTTTAACCTCGAAGGTGCAAAGCAAGTCGCAGAAGAGATTAATCAGCAAGGCGGCGAAGCGGTTGCGGTCTTTTTGAATGCTGGTGAAGAACAGTCCATTAAGGATGCGGTTGATTTCACAGTTGAACAATTCGGTACGATTACAGTTCTTTATAACAATGTTGGTTTAACGAATCTTCAAAAAGATTTAGACGTAGTGAACATTGATTTGGATGAATGGGATCGCTTGATGGATGTCAACGCGAAGAGCGTTTTGATTGGTAGCCGTTATGCAATTCCGCATATGCAAAAAGCAGGCGGCGGTTCAATTATTAATACGGCTTCTATGGCAGGATTTGCGAGTGACGCTGTTCGTTCAGCTTATGGTGCATCCAAAGCAGCTGTTGTCAATTTGACAATGTATATCGCTACGCAGTACGGGAAAGATAAAATTCGTTGTAACGCAGTTGCACCCGGCTTAATCTTGACGCCTGCTGCAAAGCGCAACATGCCAGAAGAAGTGCTTGACATTTTCGGTAAATTTAATGCACTGCCCTATCATGGGGAAGCGGACGATATCGGTTATACAGTTGTATTTTTAGCTTCAGATGAATCTAAATTTATTACAGGGCAAACGATTCAAGTTGAAGGCGGTCACTATATCGGAAATCCGAGCATCGCTGATTTCCAAACTTATATGGCAAAAGTTCAAGGTAAATAACTAGGACTCAAAAAAGGAGCGGATTCATTATGAAATTACAAGATAAAGTAGCGATTATTACAGGTGGAGCTGGCGGTATTGGTATGGGGATGGCAACGGCATTCGTGAAAGAAGGTGCAAAAGTTGTCATCGTCGATTTAAACAAAGAAATAGGCGAGCAGACGGTTAAACAATTAAAAGAGCATTCGCCTGAGTCAATGTTCATTCAAGCTGATTTATCTGATCACGATAAGCTAGGTGATATCGTTAAACAAGTAGCTGATCAATACGGTAAACTTGATATTTTGGTTAACAATGCGCATGCTTCGAAAATGGCGTCAATTGAAGAAACAACGCAAGCAGAGCTTGATTTTTCGTTTAACACTGGGTTTTACCCGACATTTTTCCTTATGCAAGCGGCTCTTCCTTACCTAAAAGAATCACAAGGAAAAATTATTAACTTTGCATCTGGTGCTGGTCTTAACGGCGATGTAAACCAGGCTTCTTACGCGGCTGCAAAAGAAGCGATTCGTGCGGTTACACGTGTAGCAGCGAATGAATTTGGTCCATTTGGCATCAATGTTAACTTAATTTCTCCAATTGCTAAATCCCCTGGTATGGTGCAATGGGCAGAAGAAAATCCAGAATACTATCAAGGGATGCTTGCTAAAATCCCGATGAGAAGACTTGGGGAAGTAGAAAGTGATATCGGACGTGTAGCGGTATTCCTTGCGAGTGAGGATTCTGATTATATTACAGGTCAAACAATTATGGTAGATGGCGGATCTATTAAGTTACGCTGATGTTATAAGTAGGCATAGTTTGGGGCTGTACAGAGAGTCAGTGAAAACTGATTTTCTGAGCAGCCTTTTTGTCTATCATTAATGAAGTCCAAGTTGATTCATTTTAATCTTGTAAGGATTGCTCCAGTTTTTGATAAATGGCCAATAAGGTCGTTTGCTCTTCTTCAGTAAGGTGTGAAAATAATTCTCCACGTGTGGCATGACCATCTTTTTGTGCCTGATTGAGTAAAGCGATGCCTTTTTCTGTGATGGACCAATAAGTAGTACGGCGGTCGAGATCATCCTGTCTACGATTAATCAATTCTTGGTCAGCTAGTTTGCCGGAAAGATGTGTCAGCGATGCAGGTGTAAAGCCTAGGCGTTTTGCTAAATCAGATGGTCGACTTTCACCATCTTGACGTAGTTCATGTAAGACGATAATATGTGAAATCCCGAGATTGTGAGCAGATCTACTTTTCCAGCGAACGGTCATTTTATGATTCACTTTTTCAAAAGCATGAATGAGTTCAAAAATTGTTTTATCAGTCATTAATAAAAACCTCCAAAAATAGGTACTAATATTACATTTCTATTGTACCATTAATGTGAAAGGATATTAGGCATAATGAAATTTAGTGTTAAACTAAATGCTTTAGGATGAAGTAGCTACATAAGGATGTGCTCTGTGACGATGAAGAAACAAGAAGATAAATGCTTTGAGGTTGATCTCTATCAGCCTGTGAAGGATTATTTTATCAAAAAAGGATACGAGGTTTATGGGGAAGTGAATCATTGTGATGTTGTTGCTGTCAGAGGAAATGAGCTAGTCATTATAGAGTTGAAACTATCGCTGACCATCGATTTACTCATCCAAGCAACTAAAAGGCAGCGCTTAACGAATCAAGTCTACGTTGCCATTCCCAAACCGAAATATAGCCTTCGGTCGAAAAAGTGGAAGGATACTTGTCATTTGATAAGAAGGTTGGAATTAGGACTAGTAACGGTTGCATTCCATGGTGACGATGACATATATATGGAAGTTGTGCATAAACCGGCTACTTTTGATAGACAAAAAAGTATGCAGCGCAGTAAGAAAAAACTAACTAATTTACTCACAGAAATTGAAGGAAGAACTGGAGATTATAATACAGGTGGCAGCAGTCAGACGAAAATACTGTCTGCCTATAAAGAAAACTGTATTCATATCGCTTGTTGTTTGCTGAATAATGGACCTCTTTCTCCAAAATCATTGAGAGGAATGGGAACAGGAGAGAAAACGACAGCCATACTTTCTAATAACTATGATGGCTGGTTTGATAGAGTTAAAAGAGGAACATACTCGTTAAGTGAGAAAGGAGAAGGTGAGTTACGAGAATTTCCTGAATTGATGGCATATTATAGGGGGTTTGCGTGAGCATTGTGAGGAAGGATTTGTCCGTTCTCATCTACTATTCTTCCGGAGTAATTTGAATTTTACTATTGTTCATCGAATCTTCATATGTTAGTGCTTTGTTTCTACTAAATTGTATAGTATTATAGTAGTTTGTGTGGGTATTATGTACTTGGCTATTAGTATAGTAGGAGGCAAGATGATGAAGAATACATTAACGGCTCAGCTTGGGACCATTATTATCGGTATTATGATTGCGATGCTGGCGATTACATCCATTGCAACATATAATACAGCTTATGATAAATTATTTGAAGCCGCGGGTATTGAAGCGTACGGCTGTGCCAACATTACAACAGGGTTAATTCGTGCAGAAGATGTAGAAAAGATGTTAGATGGCGACCTCCAAGTAATGGAGGGGGTCGGTAAACAATTGAATTGGACGATTGAACATAAAGATATTTTTGAGACACAATATATCCTGGATTTGAATGGCACAATCCTAGCACTCGACGATAATTCACGTGCCAAAGGGTTAAAGCCAGGTGATACAGTTCCCTTAGATGAAAAAGCGATTGCTATGCTATTGGAAATGAAACACTCGACGTACTCTAAGTTATATAAATTCAAAGGAATTGAACGACTTTCGGGGTATGCACCAATCTTTGAAAATCATGATCCAACCGGTGAAATCATTGCCCTTAGTGTGATCGATTTCGATGGCTCGATTGTAGCGGAACGCACATGGGATGTTGTGCGGAATGGCATACTGATTAGCTTGATCCCGATGATTTTGGCGTCACTCGTTACACTGTACTTAATCAGACGGAAAACGAAGCCCATTTCATATCTGATTGCGCATGCGAAAGAGATTGCGGATGGTAATCTAGCGATTAAGGATACAGTTGTCAAAGGCAATGATGAAATTGCCGATCTTGGCCACACATTGAATGTCATGACGGCAAATTTACGCGATATGATTGGTACAGTGCAAACCACGGCGGTCCAATTAACGCAAAACTCGCTTGAAACAGCTGCATCATTGAATGAAATGCAAATGGCTGCTCAACAAGTTGCTTATAATATGGGTGAAACAGCAGCGTCGATTTCAGACGGAACAACCAATGCAGAACATGCCGCATCCATTTTGTCGTCACTTGCAAATGATCTTCAAGACTCTAAAGCAAAAGCGGAGCAAAGTGCAGAGAATTCAGAGCGGACGATGCAAATTGCGGAGCAAGGACAGCAGAGGGCCAATGACATAAGTAGTGATATTGGGAAAATTCGAACGTCATCTTTAGAGGTAGGCAATACCATTCAGAATCTCATTGCATCTACAACAAAAATTCAAGATATTACTAGCTCAATCGCAGGTATTGCTACGCAGACAAACTTACTTGCGTTAAATGCATCGATTGAAGCGGCACGTGCAGGTGAACACGGTAAAGGATTTGCAGTTGTTGCAGAAGAAGTGAGGAAACTTGCAGAGCAGTCAAATGCAGAAGTGTTGGAAGTAGAGAAGCTTATACAAGATATTACAGAAAGTATTGGACAAGTTGTTACCTCTACATCAGAAAGCACGAAACTTATTGAATCTGGAACGGAAACAGTTCGTTTAACGGCTCAATCCTTGAGCGATATCTCGTTAGCTGTGTCAGAAACAGTTGAGGAAATTAAGATGATTTCGGATTTGGCGACAGCCGAGGCGGATAGTTCAAACCGCGTTGTAGAACTCATCAATCAACTGACACAATCGATTCATGTCATGGATAATTCAACGGATAATATTTCGGCGGCTACTGAAGAAACGACAGCATCGATTGAAGAAGTTGCTGTACAATCAAATGAAATGAGTCAAATGGCACAGGAACTTGAAAAAGTTGTTGGGCAGTTTAGGTTATAAGGATTGCCAAAAACCCTCACAAATTTTTGTGAGGGTTTTTGCAATTCAAAGACTCTTGGGGATGGCTTTCCGAATCATCAAAAACAACCAAGTACTAATGATGAAAGGGGATGTTAAGGTTGGCAGTCCAGAAGGGACAAGAAGTAGGTCCAACCCAGCTGAAATGGGTACGGTTGTGGCCGCGGCAAAAATACCGACAATTGGGAAACGGCGTGTGTCGTCGAATAATAGTCCAACGGCTATCATCGTCAGTACGGCATTATAATTATAGAGACCTAAATTGAGTAATTCAGCATCTACGCCTAGCCATAAGGCCGTTAACCATGAAATGAAAGTTCCTCCAACAGCATAGACGCCAAACCGCCAGCCGGCTACAAATAAGGCAATCAGAATCAATAAGCCAGCCCACAAGGAGTCGATGATAAAGACTTCTCCGACGCCTTTTATCAAGCTGAGAAAGAAATTTGGAGTTCCCTCAATGGGCAAATTCCATTTTGCAGGGGAAGATGCAACAAACTCCGGATTGATGTGTAACCCTTTGATGGAATAAGTGGCAAGAAGACCGAGCCATGTCACTACAACAAAAGGAAAGGTGAGAGTGGGGATTTTCCATCTTGCTAGGTATTTCGATAAATGGAACATCAGTACCGATGCCGAAATAGCTACAATAGGTGCAATGAGCCACCGCCAGTCGTTTTGTAGAAATAGCATAACTGCAATGCCGCATAACAAGGAATTGAAACCGTAGAGCCCTTGACGGATAGCTAGTTTATCGGCGCCTACATAATGGCCGGCCAGTGTCCCAACAATCGATGAGATAAGTGCCATCAAACCGAGTAAAGGTGAGTGGATGGTTATGCCGAGTAAGATAATCCCTCCTGACAAGGCGTTTTCCATTAACATGACTTGTGAGAAACCTTTTAGTGAAATAGCAATAAGATTTTTTATTTGGTGAACATCGAAAGATTGCTTCATCCGGTTTATCACCTTCCATTCGTCCGTATCGTTCATATTGTTCACCAATATACCACTATTAAACCGTTAAAGAAACTTGAATGAACGCTCAATTCGTAACTTTTTGTATTAACTATTAGCGGACAAAAGGGTTACATCTTCTGTCGGAATACATTATAATTTTCAGTGGACAATTATTTGTACCATATTATTTTTAAAAAGGAGAATTCAGATGACTAAAGTAAGTCACCGCCGTCACATCACCCTGTCTTTATGTATACTTTTGGCAATGCTTGTACTAGCTGCTTGTGGAACGAGTGCAGGGAGCGATGTGAAAACGGAAAAAACAACTGCCTCTGTTTGGAATAACATCACTGAAAAAGGGGAGATTATTGTTGCGACATCAGGCACGCTCTACCCAGCTTCGTATCATGATAGTGGGACAAACGAATTAACGGGCTACGAAGTTGAAATTATGAAAGAGATTGGGAAACGTTTAGAATTGGATATTAAATTTGTGGAGATGGGCTTAGATGGTATGCTAACTTCACTGAATAGTGGTCAAGTGGATCTTGCGGTAAACGATATTGAAATTACGAAAGAGCGCCAAGAGAAATTCACATTTTCTGAGCCATACAAGTATTCATATGGGACAGCTATCGTTCGAAAATCTGATCATTCTGGTATTGAATCGCTGGAGGATTTAAAAGGAAAAAAAGCGGCTGGAGCTGCAACGTCTGTTTATATGCAAATTGGACGTGACCATGGTGTGGAAGAGGTCATTTATGACAATGTAACGAATGATGTCTACTTACGCGATGTTGATTTGGGACGGACAGATGTCATATTAAATGATTACTATTTGCAAAAGCTAGCACTTGCTGCGTTCCCGGAATTTGAAATTATGATTCACCCTGATATTAAATATCATCCAAATGTACAAGCCATTATTATGAAAAAAGATAATGCGGAATTACTGGAGCAAATTAATAACGTGTTGACTGATTTGCATGCTGATGGAACCATTTCTGAACTGTCAAAGCAATTTTTTGGCGGGGAAGATGTTTCAGTTGAACAAGATTTAGATTTTGATTAACTGGAAAGGCGGTTTGTAACGTGGGAGCCATCGACTGGGGAAACATCTTCGACTTACAACTAGCTATTAAATCATTACCGTATATTTTGCAGGGCATTGGTTACACCATTCTTATTTCTTTCGGAGGAATGGTGAATGGCCTTGTACTAGGATTTATTCTTGCACTTGGTCGCTCCTCAAAATGGCGAATCATCAGATGGTCCGCACGTCTATTTATTTCCTATATGCGCGGCACACCAATGTTAGTGTTTTTATTTTTACTGTACTTTGGTTTGCCGAATATTGGCATCCAGTTCTCAGCGGTCGCAGCGGCGTTAATTGGCTTTAGTCTGCATTCATCTGCTTATATGGCTGAAATCAATCGGTCGGCACTTAATTCCGTGGACAAAGGCCAATGGGAGGCTGCGACTGCACTGGGTATGTCCTATTGGCAAACGATGTGGTCAATCATTTTGCCTCAAGCGACGCGAATTGCGATTCCACCTTTGTCAAATGTGCTATTAGACCTTATCAAAGCCTCGTCGTTGGCAGCAATGATTACGGTCCCAGAAATGTTTCAGCGAGCCAAAATTGTCGGAGGAAGAGAATTTGACTATTTGACAGTTTATATTCTTGTTGGCTTCGTTTATTGGGGCATTAGTATAGTTGTTGAAGTATGGCAAAGTAGGTTGGAAAAGCGTTTTACCAATAGCTGGAAATGAAGAATGATTTATTGTAAAAGTTCAACAAGGGTATGTTATAATTAAACTATAAAAACGTAATGAGGAGCTAACAGACATGCTAAAAGATATCTTTATGGGTTTATCACAAAACCAACTTTTGAATGGTGCTGCTAAAAAGTATGGCCTGAAATTAGGTGCGCAAAATGTTGTAGCAGGAACGAATGTGGAAGAAACGATTCAAAGTATTAAAGAACTGAACGCTCATGGGATTTCTTGTACGGTTGATAATCTAGGGGAGTTTGTTTTTGAAAAATCAGAAGCAAGCGCTGCCAAAGAACAAATCCTATCAGTCATTGAAGCCATTCGTGAACATGGAGTAGATGCACATATTTCGTTAAAGCCATCACAGCTTGGTCTAGATATCGATTATCATTTCTGTTTAGAAAACTTAAAAGAAATTGTTGCCAAAGCACATAGCTATGATATTTTCGTCAATTTCGACATGGAAGATCATGCACGTCTTAAGCCTTCTTTCGATATTTTGGATGAGCTGTCGAAGGATTACAATAATGTCGGAACAGTCATTCAGGCTTATTTCTTCCAAGCGGAAGAAGATCTTCATAAGTATAAGGATTTCCGTCTTCGCATTGTAAAAGGTGCTTATAAGGAGTTACCAAATGTTGCATACCAAGAAAAACAACAAATCGATGAGAACTATATCAAATTAATCGAATGGCATTTATTGAATGGAAAATTTACATCAATTGCGACACATGATCATAATGTCATCAATCACGTAAAACTATTCGTTAAACAAAACAACATTCCGAATGATAAGTTCGAGTTCCAAATGTTATACGGCTTCAGAAAAGATATGCAGCTTCAATTGGCGAAGGAAGGCTATAACTTCTGTACGTACGTGCCATTTGGACAAGATTGGTACGGCTACTTCATGCGTCGCCTTGCAGAAAGGCCGCAAAACTTAAATCTTGTCGTCAAACAAGTGTTCAACAAGAAAACGAACACGATGATTGGACTAGCGGCAGGGGCATTTGCGATTGGTAGACTTACTAAAAAGAAATAAATGGCGCATTTAAAAGGCGGCAAATGGGTAATTCCCACTTGCCACCTTTTTTTATCTGAATTCAGATAAAGCCTCCGGCGGATGTCACGGATTTTTCGGGGAGCTTTTCGAGCGAGCTCGAAAAAAATCCGGACGCAATTACGCCGAGGCGTAATTGATTAACTCGCAATTACAATCACGATGAAATATGCAACCATTGCGATTAAACCGATGGGAACAGCAAAACGTGCCCATTCAATACTTTTTATGTTGAGCTTACCAGCCGCAATAATATTCGGTATATTTCCTGGAATCAACATACCGCCACTGACGAGAAGTCCGAGTAAAATGGCTCTAATGGTCGAGTTTTCCATTGTGGGACTGATTTCTGCAGCTGTTAAAGTAGCATTATCGAGCACAGCTGAAATCATATTAATCCAGTACAGAACAAATGGGCTAAGGTTCAGTAAATATTTTTCGATGAATGGCTCAAAACCTGCACCAAGAAAAGTGAGTGCCATGACGAATAAATAGACTTTAAAGCCGCGAATAAAGATGTCAAGATATGATTCCGTTCCGTGTTTGGCCTTCAAAGAATCAAGTTTCTCTTTCGGGTTGATCAAAATTGCAGCAAGCAAGCCAAAGACAATAACCCCGACAATAATATCAGCGCCGAGTAATCTAAATAAATAGAAGAAGTCTTGGTTTAGTTTGCTGGTTGCGATTGTAGAAAGTGGTTCTCCGATTGGTGTCAGAACTGCACCAAGACCAATTGAATAGCAAGTCAAGATGACAAGGCGGATTTCCGACTTGCGGTCTAGTCGTAAAACGCTGACGACGGCAACGAGGACGATTGCCGCAATGATGGCTGTAATAATACTTGAAATGAGTCCAAGAACGATGACGACCATTGCTAAAAACAATCGGAGAGGGATTGCTTTGCTCATTCCAAGTATTCCTTTTTCAATGGGATTTTGGAACCAACGGAATAATATACCGGCAATAACAACGGCTAACGTAATATGTAAAGGGTCCTCCAATGCTTTCATAATAAGATCTTTGTGGAGTACTTTGCTCACAACGACAGCTGCAATCCCCATAATAAAGAGAAAAACCTCTAAATTGCGTTCGACAATTTTAATTGTGAATGGTAGAAACAGCACAAGTATTAAAATAATCGTTAACCCAAGTATCATAACTGAACCCCTTTCAATTATCTTTTCAGATGATAATATCACTATCTTACCATTTTACAAGTAGAAGAAAAACTACTATTCTGAAAGTGGTTTATTGAAAGACTATTATAACAAAGCACTAACAACAGCAATTAGGCATACGGCGGATGGTTGTGCCGGATTTATTCAACGTTGATGGTAAATAAAACAAGCAGTTCCGCAATGATGACGGAACTGCTTGTTTTTACTTAACGTACACCTTTCATATAACGCTGAATGATTGGTGATAACCCAAACACAATCATACTCAGCACAATTGCGATTCCACCGATAATCCCAAAATACATCATTTCAGTTTCGGATGAATAAAACTTAACTAGTTGTGCATTGAGCCCTTGCGCAGCTGCGTTCGATAGGAACCAGAGGCTCATCGTCTGTGCAGAGAACGCAGCGGGTGCCAGTTTAGTCGTTGCGGACAATCCAACAGGTGATAAACACAATTCCCCTAGTACGACCATAAAGATGCTTAAAATGAGCCACAGCGGGTTGACAAGCGTATCTGTACCGCCGAAGTAAGCTGGAAGTAAGATGACGATGAACGACAGTCCAGCGAATAGCAGACCTAATGAGAACTTCTGGGGTATAGATGGTTGCCGATCTCCAAGTTTAACCCACAACCAAGCGAAAACTGGCGCTAGTGTGATGATGAACAAGGGATTAAATGATTGGAAAAAGGCTGGTGAAATTTGATAGCCAAAGATATTTAAATCTGTTCTTGTATCCGCATATAAGGCAAGAATCGTTGAGCCTTGCTCTGCAATTGCCCAAAACATAACGGATGCCAAGAATAGTGGGATAAACGCGATAATGCGCGACTGTTCTACTTCGGTTGTTTTCGGACTTCTGTACATGACAACGAAATAAATCGTTGGAATGAGGAAGCCAAGTATCCCTACAATTGCGATAAATGAGTCGAATGTCAGCCAACCTTTAGGAATTGCGATGGCAATAAGAATTGCGAGTGCAACAAGTGCCATGCCGAAAATCGAATAAATCTTTTTCTTTTCGTCAGGTGCCAATGGATTTGCAACTTGAGTACCTGCCAGACCAAGATTTTTCTTCTTGGTTACGACAAAAACAACCAATCCTATAAACATCCCAACAGCAGCTACCCCAAATCCGAGGTGAAAGCTTGTTTTCATCAATTCACCGACAATTAACGGAGAAATAAAAGCACCTAAGTTAATGCCCATATAGAAAATGCTGAATCCTGCATCACGACGGTTATCTGTTTCCGGATAAATATCGCCAACAACACTAGAAACGTTCGGCTTTAATAAGCCTGTTCCGATAACAATAAGTACCATCGATATGAAAAACATTGTAATGTTTCCGGGGATTGCCAGTGCAATATGCCCGAACATTATGAAAATCCCGCCATAGAAGACGGCTTTCGATGTGCCGAATATCCTGTCGGCTAACCAGCCGCCAATAATTCCCGACATGTAAACGAGTGAACCGTAGATAGACATAATGGACAATGCGACTGTTTTATCTAGTCCGAGTCCACCATTTGATACTTCGTAGTACATATAGAACACAAGGATGGCTCTCATCCCGTAATACGAGAAACGTTCCCAGAATTCCGTGAAGAATAAAGTGAACAAACCTTTCGGGTGCCCAAAGAATCCTTTTTGCGGGACACTGTCAACGATTTGTTTCTTAGTTAGCTGTGACATCATGATGCCTCCTTTATATTTTACTATAATACAATTAAACGTTTTCAATTGTCAAAAATAATTTGTGAAATCGATTATTTTGGGGGTGATGTTGTTGTTACAGTGTTTTATCATGAAGTAAGAAAATTGATAGTTGGTAATAGTTATATAATTAATAGTAATTAATTATAGTGATAGAGTTTAGTAGAACCTTATACATGTATACATATATTTTTTCATAGAGTGAAGGAAGGAGGAGAACCATTGGAAATATATGACGTTGTCTTAATCCCGCTAATTATAGGAATGGTGGAATTGCTGAAGATGTATGGGTTGAAGAAGCGATTGTTACCGCCTATGGCATTAGTTTTTGGGATTGTAGGAGGTATATTTTATGTTTATCCGGAAGATGTAAAAGCGGGGATACTTGTCGGGGTGATGATGGGGTTATCTGCAAGTGGACTGTACTCTGGAGGGAAAGCTGTGGTTGAGAAGAGTGGTGATTGAAAAACGATACACAAACAATGAGCCATTCCACGCTGGAATAGTGGAATGGCTCGTTGTTTGTGTTTGATAAGAACCCCGAACATGTATTATTCGAATACTTCTACTATAATTGCAATAGCACTTTAGGGGAGGTGTATACGTTGAAAATACTACTAGTACCCGATTCGTTTAAAGGAAGTTTGACAGCTGTACAGGCAGCGCAAGCGATGGCAGAGGGGATTCGTGATGTTGACCCTTTGATTGAGATAGTAATGCTTCCGGCGGCTGATGGTGGGGAAGGGACGATGAGCAGCTTGGTTGATGCTACTGATGGAACGATTGTTTCTGTTGTTGTACAAGACCCACTCGGCCGTAGAGTAAAGGCTAGTTATGGTGTGCTTGGAGATGGGGAAACATGCGTGATTGAAATAGCGGAAGCGTCTGGTTTGATGCTATTGACCGAAGAAGAGAGAAATCCGCTTAATACGTCAACATTCGGTACGGGTCAACTAATTGTTCATGCACTAGATGCTGGCATGCGAAAATTTATTATCGGACTTGGTGGTAGTGCGACAAATGACGCTGGTGCTGGCATATTGCAAGCGCTAGGCATGAAGCTGATGGATGTGAATGGTAATGAATTACTGCAAGGTGGCGGGTCACTTGGGGAACTACATACAATGGATCCAACATATTTTGATGAACGAATTTTTAAGAGTGACTTTCTGATCGCTTGTGATGTGGAAAACCCTCTGGTAGGACCAGATGGAGCTTCGGCCATTTTTGGTCCACAAAAGGGTGCGTCATCTGAAATGGTGGATGTGTTAGATACCAATTTGACAAAATTCGCATCGGTAGTAGAAGAGTTGAAAGGTATTTCACTTTATGGAAGAAAAGGTGCGGGTGCTGCTGGAGGGGCAGGGGGAGCTTTTCAAGCATTCTTCCCATGTGAAATGAAGCGGGGGATTAGCGTTGTGTTAGAGACGATGTCGCTTGCTGAACATCTCGCGGACGCGGATTTGATTTTGACAGGCGAGGGGAAAACGGACAGTCAGACATTGTCAGGTAAAACACCCTTCGGCGTAGCGCAAGTCGCGAATCAGGTAGACAAACCAATTATTCTCATTTCAGGTGTAATAGATGAGGAGAGTCGGGAGATATTCGCACCATTATTTACCGAACTACATTCGGTTGCGGGCGGAACGATATCGTCAAAAGAGTCGATTGATGATGCCGGTTATTATTTACGCTTAACAACAAAGAAAGTAATGGAGAACTATCTAGCGAATCACTAGTTAAGGTACTTTCTTTAAGGAACACATAGGATTTTGAGTGGGTGTTAGCGAAATAGGTAAATAGTGCGAATCGAGAGGGGAATGAATCAAATGACATACACATCACCCATCAAAGTTATTTTCGAGAAATTTTCTAGCCATAAGGACGTTTCACTCGTCTATGGGGAGCCTATTGATCTTGACGACAAACGAGTGCTACCCGTTGCAAAAGTTAGTTATGCTGTTGGTGGTGGAGGCGGATACTCGGGAGAGAGCGAGGGATCTGCAGTTGGCCAAGGAGAAGGCGGCGGTGGGCATTTCGTCATTAAACCAGTTGGTGTCTATGAAATCACACCTGAAAAAGTGACATTCAAGCCTGTTATTGAGTTTCGATTTGTTATTCTATTACTATCGATATGTACATTTGGGGTTGTTTGGTTGCTAAAAAATAGAAACATGAAATGAATTCGAAAGTCCAATTCGTGATGCTGTTTGGGAATCCTGAGGTAAAGAAGTGCATTTAATGAATCAATTTCATGAAAAAAGCTTGGCTTTGCTACGGTAGAATAGTAGCAAAGCCAAGCTTTTTTTCATTTATTTTTTCTTTTCAAGACTAACAGTGCCAATGTAAAAAACACGAATGTTGTAGCGGTAAGATAGAAAACACTGAATAATGTTGATATCTTTTCACCATTCATCTTATAAAATACACCCATATTGAAGAGATATGCTTCTTTCATTTCCGCAGGAGCATTGGTAAAAGAATCAATCAATGGCGTTTCCATAAGTATTTGTCGGAACAATGCCGATACATGGGACACAGGGAATAACTTGACGATGGTTTGCAAGTAATCAGGTAGACTGCCAATCGGAATATAGATACCGGCTAAAAAGCCAAGTAGTGTTCCAATGACAGTGCTTGCAGCGGCAAATGCATTGGATGTTTTGAAAAAAGAAACCAACAAGAGCACCATTGATGCACTCGCCGCTACAGCTAAGAGGATCACACCACTTGCAGTTATCATTTTACCAAATGGTAGCATCGATTCTCCTGATACAATGAGAAATAGATTCGACGCAATGAGCGTACATAGACACATGAAGAAGCCTACGACTAACGCGCTCAAGATATAACCGCCAACCAATTTTGTCCGAGAAATCGGTGACGAATAAAAATCCATATACGTTTTATTGGCTCGATCATTGACTAGAATTCCAAAAGAGCCAAGCGTTGTTGTCATAGAGGTTATGGCAAGCATCCCAGCGATGAACCACGCCATAAGTAATGATTTTTTTGCAGGGAAGTCGGGCAGTTGTTTCGCAGTCATGTCTCCTAAAAATAACACATATAAAGCGACGAGAATAATGACCGCAAGCAACGAGAAAAAGACAGTTGCTTTATCTCGAAAGTATAATAATATATTTCGTTTAGCGAATGCCAGCATCATGATGCACAACCTTTCCATTAATGGTGATAAATACATCATCCAAACTGGATTTCTTAACTTCAAAAGAAGAAATGAAAGGCGCGAATTTCGTTAGTATCGGTATCGCATCTGTTGTATGGGTGAGTGGAAGATGGAACAGTGACTTTTCTTCATTAAAATTGAATTCATCTAGTGTGAGTAAGCGACGTAGTTCATCCGCTTGATCTGTTGAAAGTGAGAGTCGATGTCTGGAATAGTCATTTTTCAGTTTCTCTGGTGTTCCTTTTGCAACGATACGACCTTCTTTCATCACGACGACATAGTCTGAGTTTGCTGCTTCTTCAATATAATGCGTCGTTAGAAAAACGGTCATGCCTGTTTCTTTTTGTAGTTGCTGTATGGTTGCCCATATGTTTTTGCGACTTTCTGGATCGAGGCCAGTTGTCGGTTCATCTAGTATTAAGATGTTTGGTTTATGAATGAGCGCGCGTGCAATGTCCGCCCGCCGTTTTTGTCCGCCCGATAATTTTCCGTAAGGCCGGTTGAGCAAGGAAGCTATCTCCACAACTTCTGCAACGCGGTGAATTGCCGCATAACGCTCTTGCCTCGTCATCCCGTAAAAAGATGCTCGAATCGCTAAATTTTCTTTGACGGTCAATAACGGATCAAGCAAGCTGTCTTGAAACACGACACCGATTTCTTGGCGAATGGCTTGGTCGTGTTGTCCAACAGTATAACCATTAACAGTGACATGACCTTTGTCTTGCTGAAGGAGTGTTAATAGAATTGATATCGTTGTCGATTTACCAGCGCCATTTGTTCCTAAAAAAGAAAAAAGGGACCCTTCTTCTACATAGAAACTGATGTCGCTGACAGCTTTTACTTTACCGAATGACTTTGACAATCCTTTCACTTCAATAATGTTAGTCAATAGATGATCCTCCTTTTTTACGTGCAATGACAGCATTAATTTTTGTAGCGCTCTTTTGATTCCCCATAAATATTACGATGATGACGACAACATAAGTCAATACGCCTGTTGTGATGACAGCTAGTGTGGCATTCCAAGTGAATGGGAACATTTTGAAAACCGCACCCCCAAAAAGAAGAACAATTATGACATTCAGTAATTCAATGAATCGTAAAATGAGTGTATTTTGAATAGGTAGCTGATGGGTGATAACGATTAAACAAATAATGCTAATGGATATAAGCAGCATATGAACAATGAGTGCTTCATTCATAGGGGGAAAGATGTTTAACATACTAAAAAGAAGATAAAATAGACTGCTGACGGTGAATGAAATACAGCATGCGGAAATGTAATGTTTCAATAAGTTCATTTGATTCCCTCCTCATGATAAAAATTTTTCTTTGAAAGCCTTGACGTAATGTCGATTGACGATTACTTTTTCGTTATTTGTCAAAGACGCTTCAAACTTGCCGTTGAGTAATGCACGAACATTATCAATATGCGCTGTATTAACAATGAGATTTTTACTAATTCGAATAAAATGTGTGTCTAGTAATAATTGATCGAATTCATACAGCTTTAAATCACTTTTGTACACGTCCTTCTCCTCATAGAGAAACGTTTGGTTGTCAATAGATTCGATGTAATACAAGTTATCGATGCACAGTGAATATGTTCGACCATCTCTTGTTCCGGTTAAGGTGATGTGCATCTGCTGGATTTGTTTAATGACTCGTTGTAGCTGATCGTCAATATGCGGACAATTGATCGTGATTTCAACCTCGTCATAGTTCTTGGATTCATTAATTGTCAAACGAATGATACTCACATCCTTCAATTGGAATCTTATGGGTAGAATCGTACCATTTGGCAGAAGTCAGAACAATGAATTTTACGTAACCTGCATTTTTTACACTGTAAGTTGCAAGGAATAGGACATACCCTTTTAAAAATAGAGCAAAATCGGCTATGATAGAACAATGCAGTTATGAGAAATGGAAGTGTTGTTATGAGTCAATTGATTATTGAAAACCTAACGAAGACCGTTGGGGAGAAAACCTTGTTTAAAGATATAGCGTTTACGGTTGTAAGCGGAGAAAAAGTAGGGCTACTTGGCATTAATGGAACAGGGAAGTCGACGTTATTGTCGATCCTTGCAGGAGTCGAAGAAGCTGATTCGATTTCAAAGGATCATCCGAATAGATATAGAATTGTTTATTTGCCACAAGAGCCAGAATTCGATCCACAATTGACGGTGATGGAAACGGTGTTTATGAGTGATGCCCCAATTATCAAGGTCAATTTGGACTATGAGCATGCACTTCAGGCACTGTCAGCAGATCCTGAATCTACATACAATCAGGACCAATACTCGAAATTCCAAAATCAGATGGATGATCTTTCTGGTTGGGATATTAACTCTAAAGCACGGACGATTTTATCGAAACTAGGTATTGAAACTTTCGATAAGAAGGTTGGGGAGTTGTCAGGCGGACAGAAAAAACGTGTGGCATTGGCAAAAGTCCTCATTGAGCCTGCGGATCTATTGCTGCTCGATGAGCCGACGAACCATCTCGATGTCGATTCGATTATGTGGCTATCCGATTATTTAAAAAATGAACAAGGGGCTGTCATTTTTGTTACGCATGACCGCTACTTTTTGGATGAATTGTCGACCAACATTTATGAATTAGCCGATAAAACGTTGTATGCACATACAGGCAACTACGGTAATTATCTTGAAGCGAAAGCGATTCGTGCGGAAATGGCGGCATCGTCTGACGATAAGCTGCGCAATCAGTATCGTTCGGAATTGAAATGGATTCGTCGCGGTGCGAAAGCAAGATCGACGAAGCAAAAAGCGCGGATTGGTCGCTTTGATGAATTGGCCGAGAAAGTGAAAAAAGAAGATAGTGTTGGGGAAATGGATGTTGCCCTGAAGTCGACGCGTTTAGGGAAAAAGGTTATCGAAGCAATTGGCATTTCAAAATCATTTGATGGCCGAACAATCATTGATAATTTCTCTAGCATCCTACAATCAGGCGATCGTATTGCAGTTGTTGGACCGAACGGAGCAGGGAAAACGACATTATTGAATATGCTATCTGGGAAAAGTGAACCAGATAGCGGTGTCATTGATGTTGGAACAACGGTGAAAATTGCTCACTTCCAACAGCATACACCGTTAATGGATGAGAAAAAACGCATTATCGAATATATTCAAGACACGTCCAATGATATTGAAGATGCGGATGGTGTGCGTATTTCTGCTTCTCAAATGTTGGAACGGTTTTTATTCCCAACGAGAGCACATGGTACACCAATTGGTAAACTTTCGGGTGGTGAACGCAAACGCCTTTATCTCTTAAAACTACTCATGGAACAGCCGAACGTCATGATACTGGATGAACCGACCAATGATCTCGATCTTGAGACGCTGTCTGTATTGGAAACGTTCATCGACACATTCCCTGGCGTTGTCATTACCATTTCGCACGATCGGTTCTTCTTAGATCGTACGTCAACTAAACTTTGGGTAATGGATGGCTCTGGAAACGTCGATACATGGTTCGGCATTTATACGGATTTCCTAGAAACATATGTTGCTCCGGAAGTTGTGAAGACAAAGCCTGTCGTAGAAGTTGCGGCCGTTGTAGCAGAACCGACACCACTGCAGCCGAAGAAAAAAATGTCCTATGCCGAAAAAAAGGAATGGGAAACGATTGACGCGGATATTGAAAAAGTAGAGGCGGCTATCGTAAAGACTGAGGCTGAAATGGCTGCTACAGGCTCTGATTACGATAAATTGAGAGAGTTAACAGCAACGCTTGATGAATTAAATGCCAATTATGAAACATTAGTGGAGCGTTGGACTTATTTACAGGAAATTGCTGAATCCTAACTAGAGGGGGCTATACAAGTGAATATTGTAACGATTGAACCAACGCCGAGTCCGAACTCCATGAAAATTGTGCTCGACACGGAGTTGCCAAAAGGCACGGGGCTTAATTATAAAAAAAATGATGCAGGCACAGCACCACATCCAGTTGCAGCATTACTAAACATTACAGGTGTCAAAGGGATTTACCACGTCATGAACTTTATGGCAGTTGAACGTGTTGGTAATGTCGCTTGGGAATCAATTCTTGCCGACGTTCAAGCAGTTTTCAATGAAGAACAAAGTGCCGAAACGGAAGCTGAAATAGTTATTGACGATAGCTACGGGGAAGTGTACGTGCATGTGCAAACGTATAAAGACGTTCCGCTTCAGGTGAAAGTGTTCGATAGCAATTCGGAGGAACGTTTTGGTCTCAGCGAACGGTTTGTCAAAGCGATGGAAGTTGTGCATAGTACGGAAGTTGAAAACTATATTTTACTGCGTAAATGGGCTGATTACGGCATTCGTTACGGAGAAAAAGCTGAAATCGGTGAAACGGTTGTTCAAGAAATCGAAGCGGCCTATCCTGAGGAGCGGTTGCAGGAAATTATCCGGCAGGCGAATGAGGGGCAAGTGGAAACTGCTCAGCGTGGCAGAAAAGTTACGCTAGAAGAATTCACTGTGAACGAATGGGAAACAAGATTCCAATTGCTTGACCAAATGCCAGATCCAGATATGTCTGATGCACCACTACTTAGCAAGGCACTGGAAGATGACAAGATGTCGATTAGACGTCTCGCAACAGTTTACCTTGGCATGATTGAAGATGAAGCGGTCATTCCTTATGTTGAACAAGCATTGAGGGATAAAAGCTGGGCGGTGCGCCGAACAGCGGGAGACTGCATGAGTGACTTAGGCTTTGCAGGCTTTGAAAATGCAGCAATTGAAGCGTTGAACGATAAAAATAAATTAGTCCGCTGGCGAGCAGCGATGTTCCTCTACGAATCTGGAACTGAAATAGCACTGCCTGCGTTGAAAGATGCAGAAAATGATGCTGAGTTTGAAGTGAAACTCCAAATTCGTATGGCTATCGCGCGTATTGCAGAAGGCGAAGATGCCAAAGGCTCCGTTTGGAAACAGATGACGGAAGCGCGGATGGCATCGGCACAAGAATAAAAGGGTTAGACCAGCTAGGGTTGACCGGAAAGTTAGTTTTTATTAACTTTTTGGACAACCCTAGTTTTTAAATCGACTGAAGACTACATTTTATCCCCTGAAAAACACCATTTATAAACTTATCGATCATTTGCCGGGGATTATCAATCAATTCGAAGTCTTTATCGATCAATTGCCAAAGGTTATCGATCATTTCCGCAAAGTTATCGATCAATTGGGCAGAGTTATCGTCATTTCGGGACCTTCGACTCACCGCTTGGACACGGACGCATTGTTGACAGTCCTAGACTTCTTTCATATTCAATGTATTGGTGTTAGAGTAAGAGAATTATGCTCCAAAATCGTGGCCACTTCACGAATTTAATTCTCAGCGGTAGAAAGGTTGTTTTAGTTTATGAAACCAGTAACAGGATCAAAAAGATTTCGTTTTGCGTTATTACTTGGAACACTGGCTGCGATGGGGCCATTATCCATCGATATGTATTTGCCTTCATTCCCTACAATTGTAGGTGCTTTTGACACAACGGCATCATTCGTGCAGGTTAGCTTAACCGCTTGTCTGCTAGGTATTGGCTTAGGCCAGCTCACACTTGGACCGATGAGTGACGTTCATGGTCGAAAGAGACCATTACTGATTGGTCTTGCTGCTTATTTTGTTGCTTCTTTTTTATGTGTCATTGCGCCATCAATTGAATTTTTTATTGCCGCACGTTTTATGCAAGGGTTCGCGGCGTCGGCGGGAATTGTTATTTCGAGAGCGGTCGTTCGGGATGTTTACAGCGGAAGGGAACTAACGAAGTTTTTCGCTTTACTTATGCTTATTAATAACTTAGCGCCTATTCTTGCCCCGATTTTTGGTGGTGGAATTCTCGCGTTCACAGACTGGACGGGTGTATTTGCTGTCTTGAGCGCAATTGGTTTTCTGCTATTTGTCGTTGTCTTATGGAGAATGGATGAAACCTTGCCTGTGCAAATGCGTGTACCGAGCAGTATTTCGAATACATTGAGAAACTTTTTATCTTTACTGAAAAACCGCCAATTCATGGGCTTTGCACTGGCGCAAGGTTTCATCATGGCGGGAATATTTGCTTATGTTGCAGGGACACCGTTTGTCTATCAAAATATTTATGGAGTTTCGCCACAGACATTTAGTTTACTGTTTGGAATGAACGGACTTGGTCTGATTTTGGGAACGCAAACGGTGGGGCGCCTAACGGGTGTGTTATCTGAAAAGCAATTTTTGGAAATTGGTTTATTTATGTCCATTACTTCAGGTACATTGCTACTACTAGCGGTGTTGCTGAATGGCCCGCTACTCACGATTGTAATACCGATTTTCTTTTTCGTCGCTTCAATCGGTGTCATTTCAACATCGTCCTTCTCATTGGCTATGGAATCACAAGGACATATTGCTGGGAGCGCTTCTGCATTACTTGGGTTACTGCCTTTCATTCTCGGCTCAATTACAGCACCACTTGTAGGAATAGCGGGCGAAGAGACGGCAATCCCGATGGGGGTTATCATTTTCACTGCAAGTTTAATCGCAGTCCTAGCCTATGTAGGGTTAGCTAGAAACACGCTGAAAGAAAACTAATAGACAGCCGCTTGCTCAATTGAGTAGGCGGCTTTTTGAATAGTATAGAGCAAAAGGATGTGAGAGGATTTGCGGGAAGTTATCATTGCATTGATTAGCTCATCTATCACCATTATCATCACTAGCTTTTTTAACTATCATTTTCGATTAAGACAAGAGGTTCGCAACGAGTCTGTTAAATATACAACGGAAATATTAAAAAATATTTATACACCAATCTTGAAAATACTTGTTGCGGCTACTGTCCCCGGAGATGGTTATGACGGTATTACAAAAGAAATGCTTTTTGAAATTGAGGACATTATGAAGGTCAACTACGAATTAGTAGATCCTCATTTAAACGCCATCATTTATTCATTGAAAAAAGAAGTTAGATGGGAGCACTATGAGGAAAGTTTAAAGTTATTTGATAAAAATAAAAAATTATTGACCCATGTTGAACATCATTTCAATTTTTATCGGAAGCGAATTGGCTTGCCTTTTGATAAGACGAAGTTGAAAAAAATGATCTGACATCTGGAAGTGTTGTGCCGATAGATGTCTTTAAGATCAAAAGGACAAGTGCCGCCCTGTGAAAATGCAGCAAGAATATAATATAGAGAGAAAAAGTATTTGTGATGGATACTTTTTTTATCTTACAGAGAAAGGAGGTGCTTACAGATGGTTAAAATCGTAATCGATGCAGGGCATGGATTCAATACACCTGGTAAGCGTTCACCAGATGACGAGCGGGAGTGGACGTTTAACAATAAAGTGGCTCTCTATGCTATAGCTAAACTACAAACATACAAAGATGTGGAAATTCTCCGGGTCGATGATCCAACGGGCCAGACGGATGTGCCACTGACAACACGAACGAATCTTGCGAATGAATGGCAGGCAGATGTCTATGCCTCGATTCATCATAATGCTTTAAATGGCAAGTGGGGCCAACATAGCGGTATTGAAACGTATACGATGGACAACCCAACAGCCAACCCAAAATCCATTGAAATCGCGGGGGCTATCCATCCGCGAGTTGTCATGGCAATGGGCATTAGTAATCGTGGTATGAAGCGGGCCAATTTTCACGTGCTACGCGAGTCTGCAATGCCTGCGTTCTTAACAGAAGGAGGATTTATGGATTCGACAGTTGACATTACTAAATTACGCGATGATAACTACTTGAAGGCACAAGGGGAGGCTATTGCAGAAGGACTGGCGGTGTATTTTAAGTTACAGCTGAAACCAATTGTAAAAGAACTTCCATTAGTTCCGCAGCAAAAAGGTGGAGGTCAGCTCTATCAACCATCTATGCAGACCATTATCAATTCGACAATTGATGTGTTAATTCGGCTGGAAAATAAGCAAGAAGGTGCGTTATCATCCATATGGCGTGAAAAGTTAGCGCAAGGAACGTTGACGGACTCTGACGCAATCGGGATTTTGTTTATAGCACTAGATCGTGGATTATTGGGAGATGTGAAATGACATGATGGCACAACGGCTGGTTGCTCAAATGAGTAGCCGGCAGTTTTCATTTTGTTGAAAGTAACAATAAGTGAAAAACTTTTGCCGACAATGTAGAATGAAGTACGAAAAGGAAGTACTAGTAAATAGTGATGGAAGAATCGAAAGGGGATAGAAACATGAATGCTTACGATGAATACATGAAAGGCATCGTGAAACCGATGCGAGAAGAGCTTGCGAACAATGGCTTTACTGAACTGACAACGGCTGAGGCCGTTGAAGGAACGATGAAATCACTTGAGGGGACGGCACTTGTCGTTATTAACTCGGTTTGCGGCTGTGCGGCAGGTCTTGCACGACCAGCGGTGAGAGAGGCGTTGCAAGAAGCTACACATAAACCGGATCATTTATTGACAGTATTTGCGGGACAAGATAAAGAAGCAACAGCGATGATGCGCGATTATTTCCCAGAAGTACCACCTAGTTCACCTTCCATTGCCGTTTGGAAAGATGGGGCACTTGCCTACTTTATCCCACGGGAGCAGATTGAGAACTTTGAGATGGAGCAGATTAAAGACCATCTAGCGGAAGTACTAGGCCAAGTTTGTCAAAAGTGAGTACAATTATTACAACGGGCGGGCGACCTGATGAACGTTCCGAACAACTTGCGGTAGATGCTGCCGAAGTTCTTGGCTATCCCATTATTGAACGAAAAAAACGCTCAGTTGTCCGCTTGCAGCAAGAGTACGGAGCGGATGTTATCGTTGCGGGGAAAGATCGCTTCGATTTATATCGCATTGGCATGGACGAGCCTTTTTTCTTTCATCCCAATTCGGCTGCGTTTCGTTTGAAACGGTTGATGAAGGGTGAGACGGATCCACTAGTTGAAGTGGCGCAATTGAAGAAAGGGGATTCTTTCCTCGATTGTACGTTGGGGCTGGCCTCCGATAGTATTATCGCTTCTTACATCACTGGTAGTAGTGGTAAGGTAATGGGTGTCGAGGCGGATCGGGAAGTGGCGTTTATTACGAAGCGGGGCTTACGGTCTTTTCCTTCGGAGTCGGAGCAACTTGTACAAGCGATGTATCGGATTAACGTAATCCAGGTAGATGCAGTCCAATTTTTGCGCGAGCAACCCGATTCATCTTGGGATATTGTGTACATGGATCCAATGTTCCATTCGCCAATTGAGGAATCGACTAATTTCACTGCGCTACGGCAAGTAGGAGTCCATAGTTTACTGACGCAAGAGTGGATGGAGCAAGCACATCGTGTCTGTAAGCATCGGGTCGTTGTCAAAGACCGCTTTGATTCGCCGGTGTTTGAACAATTTCAAATGGAACAAAAAATTAGACCCAATACAAAATTCCATTTTGGTGTTATTGAAAAATAAAAAGCGCTGTCAGCCTCGAAATAGAGGGTGACGGCGCTTTTGCCATAATTAATGTGTGAAGCTTAAAGAGCTCAAATATAAAAGTAATGCGAGCATTCCGATACCAATTAGCAAAGTTACATCCATTTGTGATACCCTCCTTTAAAAAAACGTACATTTATCTACAGTTTTATTGTACAATGAAAGTAACAAAGATGAAACCTTTTCAGTACCATTTCGTCTAATAGATAGTATACTAGTTTTAAAAATATACACAAATGCGGGTGATGTTTTATGAAAAAATGGTTACAGAAAACACTTATTGTCGCGGTTGCCTTCTTAACACTCGGTGCCATTTCACCGAATCACCAATTTTGGACAAGTTTACAAGAAAAAGACCAAGCAAAACAAGCTGAACAACCACCTAAGATTACTGATTATTCAATCGGGTTAACGGACACCTATGTCTACGACCAATTGGAAGAGCAGGCTATTTCAGAAGAAGAATCACTGATTGCCTCCGCAAAGGAATTATCTTATGCGAAATTTGGTACAAAAATTGGCCCGGTAATTGCTGATGAATTTGACGAGGTTATTTTCCCGAAAATTGAAGAAGCCATTTACATGACATTTGAAAGTACAGGAAATTTGCATAAGCGTCGACTGGCTATCACAGAAAAACCAGCGGGCGACTATGCAGAGAAAATTTTCAACGTCTATGATGTAGCAGATGGCAAAGATGTAATTCGTTTTCATGTACGGACTGAAAAACGGCCGCAAGATGGTTACTTCTACAACTTCCATTATCATACAGCAGAAGATAGTTTTGTAGCTCATCATTCGATTGGTGACATTTACTGGTCAAAAAATACACCTCCTAAGTGGTTATCGTAACTAACCGCTTAAGAGGTGTTTTTTATCTGAATTCAGCCGAAGCCCAAACACCGGCTGAATTCAGATAAAGCCTCTGGCAGATGTCACGGATTTTTTAGGGGAACTTAAGAAGGCAGTCTAAGTACGCGACGTCCTGTCGCAACGACTGCATGACCTACTTCCTGTTGGCCACAAGCTCGAAAAAATCCGGACGCAATCACGCCGAGGCGTGATTGATTACCTTCATATGATTTTTTTGATATACTAAACATAAGTGTAAGGAGGCATATTTATGAAGCAGTATTTAGAGCTATGTAAACACGTTCTTGAAACCGGGACAAAGAAAGAAGACCGAACAGGTACGGGGACGGTGAGTGTATTTGGTTATCAGATGCGCTTTGATTTGAATGAAGGATTTCCATTAATGACAACAAAAAAGACGGCATTCCGGCTGATTTCATCGGAATTGCTTTGGTTTTTGAAGGGCGATACGAATGTCAAAACGCTAATCGAGGATCGTAATCCGATTTGGGATGAATGGGCATTTGAACAATGGGTCAAGAGTGCAGAATATACAGGGCCTGATATGATCGATTTCGGGCGTCGTGCTGCAAAGGACGAACAGTTTGCAGCTATTTATAAAATTGAAATGGATGCATTTAAAAAACGTGTTGTAGAAGACGCTGATTTCGCTGAGAAATATGCCGACCTTGGGCCAGTCTACGGTAAACAGTGGCGTTCTTGGTCGACAGGGGAAGGAACCATCGATCAGATTACCAATTTAATCGAGGGCATTAAGCGCAACCCGGATTCCAGACGTCATATTGTCACGGCTTGGAACCCTTCAGAAGTGGAAGATATGGCATTGCCGCCATGTCACGCGCTATTCCAATTTTACGTAGCAGAGGGCAAACTATCTTGCCAACTTTACCAACGCAGTGCGGATATTTTCCTTGGCGTACCATTTAATATTGCGTCGTATGCATTGTTAGTTCATTTGATTGCTCATGAATGTGGTCTCGGTGTTGGGGAGTTTGTCCATACACTTGGTGACGCACATATTTACGCCAATCATATTAATCAAGTAAATGAGCAACTAACACGTGAACCGAAAAAACTACCAACATTGAAACTAACTATCGGGGATAAATCAATTTTCGACTTAACAACTTCGGATATTGAACTTGAAAACTATGATCCGCATCCAAGAATAACAGCACCGATTGCTGTATAAGAAAGGACGATATCCATGATTTCACTACTAGTTGCACATGATCCAGACCATGTAATTGGTAAAAATAACGAATTGCCTTGGCATATACCCGAAGATCTTGCATATTTCAAGAAAATGTCGATGGGCAAAGCCATGGTAATGGGGCGCAAGACGTTTGAATCGATTGGCAGACCGCTACCGGGCAGACTGAATATTATTGTAACGCGCAATGAAACCTTTACAGCAGAGGGCGCTGTTGTTGTCCATGATTTACAGGAAGCTATTGCTAAAGGACAAGCGTTTTCTGATGAAGTGATGATTATTGGTGGTGCAGAAATATTCCAGACAACGATGGAAATCGCCAATCGGCTGTACATTACAAATATACAGCAAAAGTTTGAAGGGGATACTTATTTCCCTGTGTACGGACCTGAATGGAAGCTTACATCCACCTCAGAAAATCACACCACGGAAGATGGAATCCCTTATTCATTCCTCGTGTACGAAAGGAATTCTTCGAGCTAATATGTTAAAAACAATCCGGACGTTTTCATACCTTTTTGGTTACTTGCCATTTACGATACGAAGACTGGGTAAAATAAAGAAATTAAATCCGCAATTAGATTCGAATGTCCGAGACTTGTATGTAGATGAGGTTCCTAAAGTATGGGCAACAGGGATTATGAAACGTACGAAAAGTACCATTGAAATAACAGGCACGGAGCATCTACCTGCAGGACCTGTGTTATTGATTAGCAACCATGAAGGAAATTTTGATATTCCTGTATTGATATCTACGATACCGAAACCATTTGGCTTTATATCTAAGGTAGAAGTGAAGAAATTTCCGATTGTCAATGACTGGATGGTCGAGATGAATTGTGTCTTTATCGATCGCTCTGACAGGAGAAGTGCAATGAATGTGTTAAAAGATTCAACGGAGAAATTACGTGAAGGTCATTCGATTATTATTTTCCCTGAAGGTACACGTAGTAAGGGTACGGGAGTTCAAGAGTTTAAATCTGGTTTTGCCAAGATTGCACAAGACGCGGGCGTGACCGTTGTGCCAATCGCTATTCACGGAACTTCGGACATTATGGAAAAGAACAACAATAGAATTCGACCTGCATATGTTCAAGTAGAGGTTTTACCAGCAATTGATGCCGAAACGGTACTAGACATGAACAGAAAGCAGCTTGTTGATCATGCGGAAGCAGTCATTCGTCAAGCTGTAGAAGCGATGCAAGCAAAAGTCTGACATCCGTCGGCGGTCCAATTTAATTCAGCAGGGACTTTTGCTGAATTAAATTGAAAAACGTCCTCATGTATACAAGAGGACGCAGAAATACATCGAAGCACTTCCCGCCATAACGAAGACATGCCAAATCGCATGGTTATAAGGGATTTTCCTCCAAGCATAAAAGATGGAGCCCACTGTATACAACAGACCGCCTGCAACTAACAGTGCAAAACCCGCCATTGTTAGTTGGATGAATAAAGGTTTGATGGCTATCAAAATAAGCCAGCCCATCACAATGTAAAAAATGAGAGAGACAAACTCGAATCGATGAATAAAAAATACTTTGAACAAAATGCCTGCGATGGCTAGACCCCATATGACACCGAACAATGTCCAACCAAGCGCACCTTTAATGGTGACGAGGAGAAATGGCGTATAGGTTCCTGCAATCAGAATGTAGATGGCCGAGTGGTCCAGTATGGAAAAGATTCGTTTAAACTTAACAGGCATACTATGGAGCAATGTACTCATGAGAAACAACAGTAACATAGAGACACCAAAAATAGTGTAACTGACAATATGTGTAGCTGTGCCATGCCGTACACCTACAATAATTAAGAACACAAGGGCAGGAATACTTAGAACAAAGCCAAGACCGTGTGTGATTGCGTTCCATAGCTCTTCTCGGAAATTTTTAAAATCATAGGCAGTGGTCAACAAAATAACCTCCTTTATTTTACTATACTAAAATAAATTGAGGATTGCTACAATTAGAGAGGAGTGTGTGTTGTGAAAAAAGTTTATATTGTGACAGACTCAACAGCGGAATTAACAAATGAGGACATTGAGCAATATGGTATACAAGTTGTCCCGCTAACGATACACATTAATGGTGAAACATATATTGATGGAGTAGATATTCAACCTGACAAATTTGCCGAAATGATGAAAGGAGTTGCTGAATTACCTAAAAGTTCACAGCCAGCAACAGGCGTTTTCAAAGAACTGTATGACCGATTAGGTGAGGATGGTAGCGAAATTATATCCGTACATATGACAGGCGGTATGAGTGGAACAGTGAAATCTGCCCAAACAGCCGCCGAAATGACAGATTCAAACGTGACGGTTATCGATTCAATGTATATTGCGCATGCATTAACATTTCAAGTGCTGGAAGCTGGGGAGATGGCGCAGCTAGGAAAAACGGTTGCTGAAATCGTCGAGCATCTAAATGAGGTACGAAAAAAGACATCACTTTTCGTTGTTGTCGATGTGCTAGATAACCTTGTGAAAGGTGGTCGAATCGGTAAAGGGAAAGCAATGATTGGTTCGTTGCTCAATATTAAACCGATTGCTACACTGCAAGACGGTGTCTATACACCCGTCGCGAAAGCACGTAGTCATAAGCAAGTTGTTGCTCATTTATTTAAAGCATTTAAAGAAGAAACAGCAGGGAAAATTGTCCGCGGTGTCGGTATTGCACATGTAAATGGCTTGGCGATGGCAGAGCCGTTAAAAAAACGCATTGAAGAGACGGGCGTGAAAGATGTCAAACTAACATTTGCAACACCTGTCATCAGTACACATACGGGCGAAGGTGCAATTGGATTTATGTACTACACTGAGTAAAACAATTGATTCTTAATAGATGAAAAGGGGAACGATACGTATGAGAAGAGTATTCCTATTCATAATTGCCTTCTCATTATTGTTATCGGGCTGTCAAGCAGAGCCAGTAAAAACACCGGACTCATTGTCGAAAAGGCCAGAAATCGCATTTACGTCTTGGGACATCCCAGGCTATTTTATCCCGAAACGGGTTCATGTCATTGGTTTGGGCGATTCGCTGACACAAGGTGTTGGGGATGAGCTGAAAAAAGAGGGCTATTTTGGCCGGGTGACGGGCGAGATGAATCATTGGCGCGGGGTTAAAGAAGTCGAAGCGTCCAATTTGGCAAAGCGGGGACGAAGAAGCGATCAGCTCATTGACCAGCTTGGCGAGCAAGATATACAATCGGACATCAAAAGGGCCGATATGATCTATTTGACGATTGGCGGCAACGACATTATGAAAGTCGTCAAGGCTCATTTATTTAATTTGAAGATTGAGCCTTTTTATGTTGAACTTGGGAAATTTGAAAATAGGTTGGATGAGTCATTGTCTATTATTCGTGCATTGAATAGTGATGCCATCATAGTGGTTGCAGGCCTTTATAATCCGATTACACTTGTGACGAATGAAACGAATGAATTTGTCGATATTATTGATGATTGGAATGAAGCGATTGAAGTCCGCACGTCTCTGGATGCCAAAGCGTGCTTTGTCCCAGTTATCGATCTATTTGATACCAATGAAAATATGGTGTACCACACCGATTTCTTTCATCCGAATGCTAAAGGGTATGATGCGATGGCGGCTCGTTACCTCAAAGAATTGAAGGAATGTGGTTTGCTGGAGCTGTCAGACGGGGAAATGGATATGTAGGAGCTGAACGCGATGAATAAATGGAAAATCGGATTTTTTTTACTAGCGGGTCTCGTCGCGGCGGCGATTTCTGCAGTCATTGTATTCATCAGTAGTACTACTGAATCAGTTCCACTTCCTGATATGAATACACGCAATATGTCAGACAATGTCTTGACAGTAAAGGCGACAAAAGAAAACTTGGAAGGCATCGCTAATACATTTATACGAAAGGCGATGAAGGAGGGGCCACTTCCAGTAACGATGAAAATCAGTGATGAAGTGTTATTGTTTTCGGAAATGACGATGTTTTCGTTAACATTCCCCGTTATTATGCATTTTGACCCGGTTGTACAACAAGACGGCAATTTAATTTTGAAGCTCTCAAAGATGGAAATTGGAGAATTAACCGTAATGCCTTCGATTATTTTGAAAATCTTAAAAGATTCCGTGAAGCTGCCCGACTGGATGACCGTTCGTCCAAAAGAAGAGGAAATATTTTTCAACCTTTCCGAAATTCCAGTTACGGGCAATCTACAAGTGAGAGCAAAAACATTCAACTTGGCAGAAGATGACATTATTTTGGAACTCATTATTCCCCAAAAATAAGGAGGTATGGAGATGCCGCAATCAGTGGCAACATTTGCAGGCGGTTGTTTTTGGTGTATGGTTAAACCATTTCATCGTTACGAAGGTGTTCTTGCAGTCGTTTCGGGTTATACCGGAGGAGATATTGCCAATCCGTCATACGAACTCGTTTGTACAAATACAACCGGACACCGCGAGGCCGTTCAAATTACATTTGACGATGACGTCATTTCATACAGTGAGCTTCTGAACATTTTCTGGCGTCAAATCGACCCAACCGATGGAGGAGGTCAGTTTTTTGACCGCGGGGAATCGTATCAGACAGCAATCTATTATCATTCAGCTGAACAATTAGCGTTAGCCAGGCAATCCAAGCTTGAACTGGATGCTTTGAATAAATTCACGAAGTCCATTGCAACGGATATCCTACCCGCAAAGCCATTTTATGCGGCAGAACAAGGGCATCAAGATTATTACTTGAAAAATCCTGCGCATTACAATCGATATGCAACTGGATCAGGTCGCGAACAGTTCAAATCAGACAATTGGGGTGAGGAAGAATGAAAGAGGATCTGAAAAAGAAATTAACGGACATGCAGTATTACGTCACGCAGGAAAATGGCACAGAACCGCCTTTCCGCAATGAATTCGATAGTCATTATGAACAAGGCATCTATGTCGATATTGTGTCAGGTAAGCCGTTATTCAGTTCAAAAGATAAATTTGACGCAGGATGCGGTTGGCCAAGCTTTACGAAACCAATTGAAGCGATGGAAGTAATCGAGCACTTTGATACAAGTCATGGGATGCGCCGGACGGAAGTACGCAGTAAAACAGCAGACTCGCATCTCGGGCATGTATTTCCAGATGGACCAGGCGAAGACGGACTCCGTTACTGCATCAATTCGGCAGCTCTTCGTTTTGTACCTGTCGATCGTTTTGAAGAAGAAGGATACGAAGCATACACGCAACAATTTCTAGACTAACAGTAAGGAGGAATGAATAGATGGATCGATCTTTTTACCGTTTTGTTCTTTCATTCCGTGGTGGGGGTAAAGGTGATTTACATGCTATGTTTGCGGAAGCGATGTTCAATGACCTAAGTTTTCCAAAAGAAGAAAGGTCCTTTGATTCACTATCACGCTATATCGAAGAAAAGGCAGACGAACAAATGCCATCCGTCATTTTTGATGAATTATATCGAATGTACGAAGAGCGTTTTCTATAAGGCAAGGCGGCATCTTCATTGCATAATGGCTTATTTGACTGTATGATGAGAACAGAAAATTTGAAAGAGGGGCTAATAAAATGAGTATACATATCAACGCAAAAAAAGGTGACATTGCAGATACAATTCTACTACCAGGGGACCCACTACGTGCAAAATACATCGCTGAAACATTTTTAGATGATGTTACCCAATACAATGATGTTCGGAATATGTTTGGCTATACTGGAACGTATAAAGGAAAGCGTATTTCCGTACAAGGGACTGGAATGGGAGTTCCATCTATTTCGATCTATGTAACGGAACTTATGCAAGAATACGACGTGCAAAAATTGATTCGCGTTGGAACTTGTGGGGCTATTCAGAAAGACGTACACGTTCGCGACGTAATCCTTGCACAAAGTGCATCTACGGACTCCAAGATGAATGACATCATCTTTAACGGTGTGAGCTATGCACCAACTGCGGATTTTGATCTTTTGTTGAAAGCGCATCACGCGGGTCTTGAAAAAGGTTTGAAGCTAAAAGTCGGCAATGTCTTTACAGAAGACGTTTTTTATAATGAATACGCACAGCATGAAAAATGGGCACAGTACGGTGTCTTGGCAGTTGAGATGGAAGCGGCAGCATTGTATACACTAGCAGCGAAATTTGGTCGTCAAGCACTAGCGATTCTAACGGTCAGTGACCACATCCTTACAGGGGAAGCAACATCATCAGAAGAACGCCAAACGACGTTCAATGATATGATTGTAGTGGCATTAGAAGCAGCCATTCAAGAATAATTGTAGGAAAGGACCGCCCGCAATGTAGCGGTCTTTTTCTGGTGGAAAGTGGGAAATAGGATGGATGACAAAGAGAAAATAGATCTTGAACAACAAAGTGAAACTACTCACCAACCGCCTGCCAAACGAACGATTAATTTAAAACCGTTTTCCTTTGTGATGTTGGTGTTCGGTCTCGTATTGGCAACAGCTGGTATAACGTTCTTTGTGTTAACCACAGGTGAGGATAAAGTTGTTGAGGTAGTGAGTCCACAAAAGCCAAAAGTTGTAGACCGCAATGAATTTAAAAAGTTGTATAATGCGTATGACGAAATGCTTGCGAACTATTATGATGAAATTGATGAAACAGCTATTATTGATGGTGCCATCAATGGCATGATTGATGCACTTGGCGACCCTTATTCTGATTACTTGAATGTGAAAGAAGCTCGACAATTGCATGAGAGTATTTCATCCAGCTTTGAAGGCATTGGTGCTGAAATACAAGAAAAAAATGGCTACATTAACGTCGTGTCTCCTATTAAAAATTCCCCTGCAGAACGGGCGGGGATTTTACCGAATGATCTCATTATCGCGGTAGACGGTGAGAGCATCCAAGGCTTATCTTCATCAGAAGCTGTCTTACTTATTCGTGGCGAAAAAGGGACAACTGTGACATTAAGCATTAAACGTGGCGAAGCAGCGGAAACCGTCGATATCAAAATTGTCCGTGATGTCATTCCAGTCGAGACGGTCTATACAGAGATGTTAGAGGATGATATTGCACATATTCGTATTACTAGCTTCTCGGAAGGTACTTATGCTGAACTACTGACAGCCCTCGATGACATGGAAGCGCAAGGGATGAAGGGCTTGATCGTCGATGTCCGTCAAAATCCAGGTGGCATACTAGATACTGCCATTGAAATTTCTGATCTGTTTGTGGAAAATGGTAAGAATTTATTCCAATATGAAGCAAAAGGCTCGAAACCGATTGTCTATACAGCTTCTGGAGATCGTAAGGTGACTGTTCCAGTAACACTTGTGATTGACGAAGGAAGTGCTTCGGCATCTGAAATATTAGCGGGGGCTATGAAAGAATCTGCTGATATTCCACTTGTTGGTGTGAAAACATTTGGTAAAGGAACAGTTCAATCACCAAAAAATCTTGCAGACGGCTCTAATTTGAAACTGACAACGGCAAAATGGTTAACAGCTGATGGCAATTGGATTCATAAAAAAGGAATTGAGCCAACAGTTAGCGTTCCATATCCATCATATGCCATGTTGCCATTCCTCGATCCTGCAACAGAAATGAAGGTAGGCATGAATACGCCTTCTATTAAAGATGCGGAACAGATGCTAGAAGCGGTTGGTTATGATCCAGGTGACATTGATGGGTTGTTTAATGAACAAACTGCACAAGCTGTCCGGAAAATACAACAAGACCTGAAGTTAGAAGAGAATGGTATCCTAGCAGGAGAAACAACACTGGGCTTGATGAACAAACTACGGACAAAAATTCAAGTAGATGATCCGCAGTTATTGAAAGCGAAAGAACTACTACTTGAAAAGTTAGGACAATAATAGAGAGGCGTCCAGCCCTAATCGGATGGACGCTTTTTCTTATGAAAAGGGGTATAGAAGATGATTGATGTTTACTTATTCAGTGGCTTTCTTGGTAGCGGGAAAACGTCGCTATTGCTTCATACAATTGGACAATTGAAAGAACAAGGAAAGAAGCCAGCCGTGTTAATGAATGAATTTGGAGCATTGCCTTTTGACTCTGATGCCGTTGAAGGGGAGGGGGACGTCCCTCTTAAAGAGCTATTAGAAGGTTGTATTTGCTGTACAGGGTCTGAAAAAACGGAGGCGCAACTACAAGGGCTACTGGAAGAGAATGAGGATATTGATGTGATCTTGATTGAAACGACGGGCGCTGCGCATCCAGTGGAGGCACTGGATGCTATCTATTCACCTTTATTCGCAGACAAGCTTGCCATCAAAGGTATTGTGACCGTCGCTGACTCTAAACGTTGGTTAGAGCGTGACAAGCTATCTCCACAAATTCGAGCGTTATTCATGGAACAAATTCGCCATGCCCATCTGCTTATTGCGAATAAAGCAGATCTCCTCACAGACGAAGAAATGGCAACTGTGACACTTGAATTGTCTAATTTTAATGATTCCGCCCCGATTATTCAGACGACTGGTGCAAAAATCGCATTTTCTTTTATTGAAAAGACATTGCAAGCTCCAAAAAAAGTTACTGATCAACCTATCGTTTCTGGAAAAGGTCTTCCGCTATCTTCAAAAATGATTACTTTTTCAGAAAGTGTAGACAAAGAAGATTTCGAGAATTGGATTAGGAATTTACCAGACACGGTTTATAGAATGAAAGGCTATGTACCTATCAAAGGGTTTAAAAATCCTTTTTTATTCCAATATGCATATGGCATGGTTAATTGGCTGCCTGAATACGTCAAGATAGAACCACGCCTTGTCATCATTGGAGAAGGGATTGAACTGCTAAATTACGAGGACGTCAACCCCAATTTAAATGAAATATAAAGAGAGTTGACCAAAAGTATCCAATTTCTAATCAAACGATGTCTATGACAAAGGTATTTATCATAGAACTGGACAAATTGGTAAGAACATCCGTTATTCTGAATCTCACAGACGGTATGATAGTTTGCGAAGGGAGGAGTAATGAGATGAAAAAAACAATAGCAGTACTCATGCTCGGTTCGGCGCTCTTACTGCCGAACAACACAAGTGTAGAAGCTTCAAGTTCAGTGAATAAGGTACAGGCATCAAGTGTACCCGTTCAATGTTACGTATGGGAGGGGAAACTCTACGATACGAAAACGAATAAGGTGAATGTCGATAGTTATCTAAACTATTGGAAGAAGTTTTCTAACAAATATACAATGGAGTTTGTACCAGCTCCAAGTAAGCCGGTAGAAAAGCCGAAGCCAAGTAAACCGGTAGAAAAACCGAAGCCAAGTAAGCCGGTAGAAAAACCGACACCGTCTTTACCAACACCAACACCAACACCAACACCAACACCAACACCAACACCAACACCGGAAAAACCTAGTGAGGTAACACCGGAGAAACCTAGTGAGACTCCACAAGATGCGTCTATTTCAGCGATTGAAAAAGCGGTTCTTGACTTAACGAATGCAGAAAGACAAAAAGCGGGTCTTCAACCATTACAAACGGACAAAAACTTAATGACTTCTGCACGTCAGAAATCAGCAGACATGGCTTCAAACAATTACTTTTCACATACAAGCCCAACATACGGATCTCCATTTGATCAAATGAAGGCAAATGGTGTGACGTACAAAGCGGCAGCTGAAAATATTGCGATGGGTCAACGTACAGCTGAAGAAGTTGTTAAAGGCTGGATGGAGTCACCAGGACATAGACAAAATATTTTAACTGCTAGTTACACGCATATCGGTATTGGATATGACAAAAACGGCAACTACTGGACGCAGCAGTTTATCCAAAAATAATAGTAGGAAAGAGCCATCCCTTACTGGAAACCATCCGGTGTAAGGGATGGCTCTTTTTCTTCAACGTTTAAAATTTTTTTTCGCAGCTCATACTCTGTATAAGAGGTGAGTGCTATGGATGATGTGAAGTCGATTGACGGAATGATTTTATACATAAAAAACATATTTCATGATTCGGCAGATCTGATTGTTGAAGAGATTGAATGGCAAAAAAAACCGGCGATTATCTGCTATTACTCTGTGATAAACGAAGCGTCCCAAGTAAACAAAGAACTAGAACTAATTCGGAATCGGGCGGAAGAAGGTCTATTGAAATGGGGAGAAACGGCCGCATCAACCGTTCAAGCTTTTTCTGTTCCTACATTGATTGAAAATGTGGCGACAGGTTCTGTCGCTGTTGTTTTTCCTTTTACAAACTTGCTGTTAAAAATCACAATTCCGAAAATGCCGGTGCGTAGTATTTCCGAACCAGATAATGAGCACGTCATCCGAGGGCAGCATGGAGGGTTTGTTGAATCATTCGAAACGAACATTGGAATCCTGCGAAAGCATCTTGCCATTCCCGATCTTGTTGTTAAATCCATGCGTCTTGGAAGCGATACAAATACACTTGTAAGCTATGTCTATATTGAGTCAATTGCAAATAAAGATGTCGTGAACGATTTAAAAGATAAATTGGAAAATATCGGTTTAAGTAAAATATGGGGTACAGGGCCAATTGAAGATTACTTAGAGGACTCAGTCTGGTCGCCATTTCCGCAATTTTTGAATACGGAACGTCCTGATCGTGTTATTGCCAATTTACTAGAAGGAAAAATAGCGGTTTTTACTGATAGTTCTCCAACGGCACTCATCGCCCCGGTTAACTTCTTTTCTTTTTATGAATCGCCGGATGATTACAATGCACGAGTTCTCGTCGGTTCGTTTTACCGAATTCTCCGTCTCATTAGTTTTATGGCAGCTATTTTTTTGCCTGCGTTTTATATTGCAGTTGTTAGTTTTCATTCGGAAATCATTCCTGCTGAACTAGGCAAACAAGTGAAGCTGGCGGTCAATGATATACCCTATCGCCCAATAGTTGAAGCACTTATATTGGAATTATTTATCGAACTGATACGAGAATCAGCTATACGTCTTCCAACGCCGATTGGCCAAACCATAGGGATTGTTGGGGGTCTGGTTATTGGAAATGCCATTGTCGATGCCGGTTTTGTGTCGAATTTTATGGTCATTGTCGTAGCGATGACAGCCATTTCAAGTTTCGTCGTTCCATCTTGGGAAATGAATATGAGCATTCGCCTCATTCGATTTCCATTTATGCTTGCGGCAGCGTTGTTCGGTTTTTTTGGCATGGCGATTGGGACACTCGTTCTCTTTATCCATCTTTTGAATTTGTCATCATTGAAACAGCCCTATTTTACACCGATTATTCCTTTTGACCCATCAAGATTTAAGGATGTGTTCTTTAGGATTCCGTATGTCCGTATGAACAAACAACAAAAAACGTTTACCCACGGTGCAGATAAAGAAGGTGGGGATCGTTGACGTTTAACTTATCAAGAAACCAATTTTTTTTATTGCTATTCATTGCACAAACAGGAACGGTTTCTCTTTCTTTCCAAACCCCATTTATCAATGCAACAGGGCGTGATGCTTGGCTAGTTTTTATAGGTGTCGGCATCTTCCATTATGTGCTGTTGCTTATCTATGAAAAAAATTATCAATACTTTAAACCGGGACCGATTGCGTCTTGGCTCTTTATAGGCTATTGGTTTCTGATCTTGGTTTCTTTCATTTCCTATGTTGACTATACACTTGCAGTTTGGGCATTCCCTGATACGCCCCAGATTCTCGTAATTGCAATTATGGTAGGAATATCGCTTTACGCAAACTTAAGCCGTGCTGAAACCGTCATCAATTTAAGTGTTATCCTGGTCCCGCTAATCCCTCTATTTTATATTCTTTTGTTATTCGCATGGCCTAACTATGTATGGACGAATTTGTTCCCGATAGGCACTTTAGATCGATCAGAGTTGATAAAGGGGTTACTCACTTCACAATTCACGTTTATCGGCATTGAGCTATTTTTGTTTTTCAGAAAGCATGTTGATCAACAGCATAAAGTGAAAGGACGTCCACTTTTCATCTATCAGTCGATATGGATGGTCTTTTTTTTCAGTTCAGTTCTGTTTACGCTAGCCTATTTCCCATTAGTTGAAATAAAAAGGATTCCGGAACCGATTATGTATATTTTGAAAACGCAAACGGTGTCATTCGTTGAGAGAATTGATTTGTTTTTTATATATTTATGGATGATGTGGAGTATCATCACGATTGCCATCTTCGCCTTTACATCAATTTATGTTCTTCAGCTTCATGTAAAAGGTCATCGGAAAAGAAATACAATTATTTTGCATATCTTGCTGGTGTTATTCCCGCTTTTGTTTCTGTCAAAAGAGCGGGTAGCAATGATCCAGAGCACTCTTCCCTATTTCCATCTGTTCTTCATAATGGTTGTACCAACCATCGTCATTTTGATGAATAGGAGGAAAAAGAAATGAGGGTAAAGGGGTTTATTCTACTGATCTGTACTTTGCTGTTAAGTGGGTGTTGGGATGAAAAGCAATATCGAGATGTAACCAATGTCTCGCTTGCCGGGCTAGAAGGTACGCCAGGAAATTACAAGGCACAATTTGCTTTTCCGGTTTATGTAGATGGGGCCATCAGTTATACGACCGTAACAGGCCATGGTATTAGTACCCGTGGGGCAAAAAACAGTACAAATACGTCTCAAGGGCTTGATACCGCTGAACTTGAGGTACTACTGTTAGCAGACGATGCTGCTAAAAATGACATATACCCTTATCTTGATGTGTTATTCCGTGACCCCCGGAATCGACTTAGTGCGAATATGGCAGTTGTCGAAGGAGAACTGGCTCCCTATTTCGAACCGATTAAAGGTAAAGGGGAGGATATTTCAACTTTTTATACACAATTGATTGATACAGCCGCTAGATATACATTAGTTCCAAAAATCGATCTTCAACAAACGTGTACGATTCTTTTTGCAGAAGATATAACCCTTGCCCTTCCTTATATTAGAATGGACGAAGAAAGCGGTATGCCCACAATCGCAGGTACTGCATTATTTAATGATCAAAGGGAATTTACGGGTGAAGTTTTGGATAGGAAGGAATCGGCAATATTGATGCTACTCCAAAAGAAAAAGGGGAAATTTTCTCGTCTTGATTTCTTATGGAAAGAGGGGGCACAAGAAAGCCCTCTGTCAATCAATATTATGGCGATAAAAAAAGATTGGAAAATCTCAGACAACCAAATAAATGCATCCTATAAATTGAAGGTCTCTGTCGAGGAATTTCCACACGACAGCTTAAACAAAAAGAAAACTAAAAAGGACGTAGAAGATTTCATATCCAAGGAACTAACGAAGAATTTTACGGCAGTCGTCAAAAAACTACAAGAAGCTAAAAGTGATGCCGTGGGGTTCGGACAACCCGTACGTGCATTTCATCCTAAATTATGGGAGCGAGGAGATTGGGGTGATACATTTTCAGAGATACCGATTCAGGTAAAAGTGAAGGTGGAGATGATGCGGACTGGAATACTGAATTGAAAATATGAAACCCCGCGGCCATAGGGCATCGCGGGGTTTTAGCTTATCTAAACTTCTTTTTTTGAATATAAAGCAGTCGACCGGATAGCGTAATGGCTCCGACTGTCAGACCGGCAATCAAACCAATCCAGTAACCATACGGCCCCAAATCAGTGTAAGTCGCCATCAAATAACCAATCGGTAACCCAAGCACCCAATACGAGATAATCGCCATAACGAATGTGACATTGACATCCTTATAACCGCGTAATGCTCCTTGAACAGGGGCTTGAATCGCGTCCGAAAATTGGAACAGCGCGGCATAGAGGAAGAACTGTATGGCTAATGCGATAATTTTCCCATCCGTTGTATAAAGGGAGGCAATTGGTTCTCTGAACACTAATAGAATGACGATAGAGATGAAGCTGAATGCAACTGCCAGACCGACGCTAAGAAAACTGTACTGCTTGGCGTCGCGCATTTGTCCTGCTCCAACAGCTTGCCCAACAAGAATGGTTGCGCCCATTGAAATACTGAGCGGAATCATATATAACAGCGAAGTGAAATTCAAGGCAATTTGATGCGCAGAAATAACGGCTGTGGAATAGTTACTCATCATCAGTGTGACAGCAGAGAAAATACTTGTTTCCACAAAAATTGAAATACCAATCGGCACACCGATGAACAAAATCTCTCTCCATCTTTTTAATGAAATCTTTTCCCAAGCCGTAAACAGCTTAAATTCTTTAAATGGTTTTCGTAGCCAAGCCACAGAACAGGCAATAAAGAATACGAGCCAATACGTGATAGCTGAAGCATAGCCTGCACCCGCACCCCCGAGCTCTGGAAAGCCTAAACTACCGTAAATAAGTAAATAGTTAAGAATGATATTAATCGGTGCTGATAGCAAGATGATAAACATCGACACACGGGTTGCACCGAGTGCATCGAAAAAAGAACGTAATACTGTGTAGGCGAAAAGGGGGAGAAGACCGAAGCACAACCCCTTTAAATAATCCGACGCTACAATACGCACTTCTGCTTCTAGTGACATAGCTTCTAGAATAGGTGTAACCGCGAATACAATAATGGCATAGACAATTACAGCGAGTGCGACCGATACGTAAAGACCTTGCTGTACGGAAGGCCGCACTTCCCCGCGCTGACGTGCCCCAATCAGCTGGGCAATAATCGGTGTCAGTCCCATTAGAATACCGGCAAGTCCAGTATAGACGGGTACCCAGAAAGACGAGCCGATGGTAACGCCAGCAAGATGATAAGTGTCATAACGTCCTGTCATCAAAATATCGAAGAACGTCATCATGTACAACGCTACTTGTGTAATGAGAATTGGCATGACGATTGTCGCCAATCTAAACGGCTTTTTTCGTAAAGAAAGTGTAGTTTCCAAATAAATCATCCTTTTTTCAACAGATAACTAACATTGTATCATGATTCGTTTGCTATAATAGCAATGAGCTTTAATCAAGGTAATATATATTGCTAATTTTAGAAGAGGTGAATGGTCATGAAAAGACCGGTAATTTTATTAACAGGAGGCGGCACGGCAGGACACGTGTCTGTGAATCAAGCGCTGATTCCTGTATTCGATGAAAAAGGATATGAGATTCATTATATAGGGTCGCATGAAGGGATTGAAAAGGAGCTGATTGGCAACGGCCATCCAGAGGTTATTTATCATGCTATCCAAAGCGGAAAGATCAGGCGTTACTTTTCTATGAAAAACTTTTCAGATCCATTTCGCGTTGGTGCGGGCGTTATGCAAGCACTGGGGATCATTCGAAAAATTAAACCGGAAATTATTTTTTCAAAGGGTGGATTTGTTACGGTACCTGTTGTTCTGGCTGCCAAACTTGCGAAAGTTCCTGTTGTTGTTCATGAGTCGGACTTGACGCCTGGACTTGCTAACAAACTGGCACTACCATTTTCTAATCATATTTTTACAGTATTTGAACAAACATTAAACTATGTACCCGCAGCAAAAGCGACGTGTAGTGGGGCAGTTATTCGACCAGAATTATTTGAAGGTGTGCGGGAAGACGGCTTACGAATTGCGTGTTTATCTGGAAACAAGCCCGTACTTCTTATTATGGGAGGGAGCCAAGGTTCAGCGGTCGTTAATGAAGCGATTCGTAAAGACTTAGGAGCTATTCTCCAACAGTTTGATGTTATTCATCTGTGCGGAAAAGGGAATGTGGATGACAAACTTGAAAGTATGGCGGGTTATACGCAGTTTGAATATGTCACAGAAGGCTTGCCACATCTTCTTGCCGCATCTGATTTTACCGTTACAAGGGCGGGGTCGAACGCTATTTTTGAATTGCTGGCTTTGCGCAAGCCAATGTTGCTTATTCCATTGTCAGCAGCCAAAAGTAGAGGAGACCAAATTTTGAATGCGGCTCATTTTGAAAAACTGGGCTATGCACATGTGCTACAAGAAGAAGAAATCGCCAATCGCGCTTTATCGACAGAATTCGCTACTTTGGTCGCTGCAGAGCAGTCGTTGATTGAAGAAATGAAAAAATCTTCGCTGCCAAAAACACCTGAAAAAATGGTAGAAATGATCTTGTTACACCGAAATTAGCTGGACTAGACAAATTCTATTGTTATTAGTTTAAAAGGTGGGTTGCAAGTCATTCAAATTAGGTGTAATGTAGTCCCGGGCACAAAAGTTTCACAATTGACGCTAAACCCTTTCAGTTAAAGAGTTTGCGTGGTAATATTAATAAGGATAAAAAATAAAATCACAATATGCCAGTAGGCAAATGTGGAGGTCATTTTACATGTCGAACAATGTTGACTACCATCGTTCCCCGTATGCGGTATTTTCGGGTCCTAACCTTGGGTATGTAATGGAAATGTACGAAGTGTTCAAAGTATCGCCTGAGTCTGTGGATGCTGAACTGGCGGACATGTTCCGTCGTTTTGGTGCGCCTATAATGGATGAAGGGAAGCAAACTGAAGCAATTGGAGCTGTTGCACCAGCTGATTTCAGTAAAGTATTATCTGCCTATAAATTGCAGGACGCAATTCGTACATACGGACATCTCGCAGCAGATATTTATCCGTTACAAGATCGTCCGAAAGACTCAACGCGTATTGAAGCATCCTACTACGGCTTAACGGAAAGCGATTTGCAGGCAATGCCAGCGTCACTTTTCTTTACGACTATTCCGCCGAACGTCATGCATGGGCTTGATGCTGTGAACTATTTGAAAACATTATATACGGGAAAAATCGCTTATGAATTTGATCATGTCATCGATGAAGATGAAAGAACTTGGATTCAATCTAAGATTGAGAGTGGCAATGTGTCTACTCAATTATCTGTAGATGATAAAAAAGCGCTTCTTGAAAGATTGACAAAAATCGAAGGATTTGAGAAATTCATCCACCGTACGTTTGTCGGTGCGAAACGATTCTCCATTGAAGGATTGGATACACTTGTTGTCTTCCTTGACGAACTTGTTCGTCGTTCTGAAGAAGAGAAAACGAAAAAAATGTTGATCGGGATGGCGCATAGAGGCCGCTTGAACGTGCTGACACATATTTTAAATAAACCGTATGAAATGATGTTTGCTCAATTTGCAGGTGTTCCAGACGCTCCGTTTCTTCCTAAAGATGGTTCACTTGAAGTGACACGCGGCTGGTTTGGCGATGTGAAGTATCATATGGGCGCATTGTATACAGGAAAAACAGGCATGCAACGTTTCCTTGCCTATAATCCGTCTCACTTGGAAGTAGTGAATCCGGTTATTACTGGACAAACGAGAGCTGCACAGGAAAATACTGATCAGCCAGGAGTACCTCAACATGATACAGATGCTGCTTATGCAGTACTTATTCACGGTGATGCGGCATTCCCAGGACAAGGAATTGTACCTGAATCGTTTAACTATAGCCGTGTCCGTGGATTCAAAACAGGCGGTTCTATCCACGTGATTGCGAATAATATGATCGGCTTCACAACCGAGTACTATGATTCAAGATCAACACACTATTCTTCAGACCCAGCAAAAGGGTATGAGGTGCCGGTACTTCATGTCAATGCGGATAGTCCTGAGTCAGTTATTGCAGCAGCATCATTCGCATTTGAATACCGTCAAAAATTTGGCAAGGACATCCTAATTGATCTTCTTGGCTATCGTCGTTATGGTCACAACGAAATGGATGAGCCACTTGTCACAAACCCAGTTATGTATCATGCAATCCATGAGCATAGGACAGTACGTGAGTTGTACGGTTCAGAGCTTACTGCAGCGAATATCTTAACTGAAGAAGATGTGACAAAGCTTGATGCAAAAATAATTGCAACGATGCAAGAGGCATATGACAAAGTAAAAGAACTATCTTCGCAAGTGGAGCCTATTTCAAATGCTACGCCAGAAGAAGTACTTGCTGGATATCCACGTGATCTTGAAACGGGGACTAGTGAAGCCAATCTTCGCCGTATTAATGAAGAATTACTGACATATCCTGAAGGCTTCAATGTATTCGGCAAATTGTCGCGGATTTTGAAGCGTCGTGAAGAACCGTTTAACGGCAAAGGGAAACTCGATTGGGCACATGCAGAAACACTTGCATTCGCTACTATTCTTCAAGATGGTAATCCAATCCGTTTGACAGGTCAGGACGTTCAACGTGGAACATTTGCACATCGTCATCTAGTGCTCCACGATGAGAAAACGGGCGAAGAACTCGTTCCGCTTCACCATATTAGCGGTTCAAAAGCTTCTTTCGTCGCGTATAACAGTCCGTTAACGGAAGCAGGAATTGTAGGTTATGAATTTGGTTATAACCTAGAAGACCAAAAAGCATTATCGATTTGGGAAGCGCAATATGGAGACTTCTCTAACATGGCACAAGTTATGTTTGACCAGTTCGTCTCTTCAAGTTACTCGAAATGGGGTCAACAATCCGGACTTGTTATGCTATTACCACATGCATATGAAGGCCAAGGACCTGAGCACTCAAGTGCTCGACTTGAACGTTATCTACAGCTTTGTGCGGAAAACAACTGGACAGTAGCAAACCTTTCAAGTGCTGCGAACTACTTCCATATTCTTCGCAGACAAGCAAAAATGCTCGGTGAAAAATCGATGCGTCCGCTTGTCATTGTGTCACCCAAATCACTACTTCGTCATCCACTTGTAGGTGCGGACGTTGACGATTTGACTGCAGGTCATTTCGAAACCGTGTTGGAGCAACCAGGAACAGGTAAGAAGACCGACAAAGTAGAGAAAATTTTGTTCGCAAGTGGGAAAGTAGCGATTGATCTTGCTGAACGTGTCAAAGATGGAGAAGGCTTCGATCATTTACACATTGTTCGTGTGGAACAGCTATATCCGTTCCCATCTGAAAAAATTAGCGATATCATTGCTCGTTATCCGAACGCGAAAGAACTTGTTTGGGTACAGGAAGAGCCGAAAAACATGGGTTCATGGTTATTCGCAAACAATTACATTCGCGAAATTGCGGGTGATAAGGCGGTTTCTTATGTGGGTCGAATCCACCGTGCTAGCCCATCTGAAGGCGACGGGGAATCTCATAAGATTGAACAAAATCGTATTCTTGACGAAGCATTGAAAAAATAATCATCACACTGTATGATAATGAATGGCTTTACACCGTAGATAGATCTGAGGAGGAATTTATTGTGGCAGAAATCATAGTACCAGAACTAGCAGAATCGATTACAGAAGGAACAATTGCACAATGGTTGAAAAAACCAGGTGACACGGTTGAAAAAGGTGAATTCATCGTTGAACTTGAAACAGACAAAGTAAACGTTGAAGTTATTTCAGAAGAAGCTGGAGTTGTTCAAGAGCATCTTGCAGCAGAAGGCGACACAGTTCAAGTTGGTCAAGTCATCGCAATTGTTGGCGCAGGATCTGGCGCACCAGCAGCGGCTCCGGTTGCACCAGTTGAAGCGGCAGCACCGGTAGCTGTTGCAGTTGCAGAAGATGCAAGTGCATCTGACCGTACAATCGCTAGTCCGGCAGCTCGTAAAATGGCACGCGAAAAAGGTATCGACCTTGCAGCTGTTTCACCAGTAGATCCAATGGGTCGCGTTCGTGTACAAGATGTTGAAGCACACGGTACAGCTCCAAAAGCACAATCTGCGGTAGCACCAGCAGCACCAGTTGCAGCTCAAGAAGACGGACGTGTAACACGCGAAAAAATGACTCGCCGTCGCCAAACAATTGCTAAACGTCTATTGGAAGTGAAGCAATCAACTGCGATGCTAACAACGTTTAACGAAATCGACATGACAAATGTGATGGCACTTCGTTCACGTAAGAAAGACCAATTCTTCGAACAAAACGACGTTCGTCTTGGCTTTATGTCATTCTTTACAAAAGCAGTCGTTGCAGCACTTAAGAAATATCCATATGTTAACGCTGAAATCGATGGCGACGAAATCATTTTGAAAAACTTCTTTGACATCGGCGTAGCGATCTCAACAGATGGCGGACTCGTTGTGCCAAACGTAGTAGACGCAGACCGAAAAAACTTTGCTGAAATCGAAGGTACGATTGTTGAGCTTGCGAAAAAAGCACGCGATAACAAATTGACAATGGCAGACATGACAGGCGGTTCATTCACAATTACCAATGGTGGTGTATTCGGTTCATTGATGTCAACACCAATTATGAATGGTACGCAAGTCGGAATCCTTGGCATGCATACAATCCAAAGACGACCAGTAGCAATCGGAGACAATATCGAAATCCGTCCAATGATGTACGTGGCACTTTCTTATGACCACCGCGTAATTGACGGTAAAGACTCTGTTGGCTTCTTGAAAATGGTCAAAGACTTAATCGAAAATCCAGAAGATCTTCTTCTAGGTTCTTAATACCTGCAAGGCATACAGTAGGCCTTAATTAGTCGGCCCGCTTTCATTTGCGGGTCGATTTTTTTACTTTTCCGAAAGGCGTGATGAGCAATGTCATTCAAAGATTGGACAACTACACCAGCAATTCGAACAGTCGTCTGCAAACATGCAGATGCTGCAAAATATGTCGTGAATAATGTACTAACACCTGGCAAAGAATATGAAGTGAAAAATGAAACAGAAGAATTCATTTTCGTTTTAGATAACTCAGGGAAAGTCGGCGGCTATTACAAAACGTATTTCGAATAAATCGCTAAGCCCGATACAATTGTATCGGGTTTTTCATAAGGAGGAAATTTTTAAATGAATGCTTTAATCGAACAAGAACATGCACGGCGTTCCAAAAACGGTCATGAGTCAGCAGCGCGGCTATTAATCCAACAAGGAGGCTATGTCTCGCCAGATGCTCATCTATGGGAAGATGTGCTCGTTGCCATTGTCTTGAAAAAACCTGTGTTGTTAAAAGGACCATCGGGTTCTGGCAAGACCAAACTTGCCCAAACGATCTCACATTATTTTCAGCAGCCCATGCAAAGCGTCAACTGTTCCGTCGATCTTGATGCGGAATCATTGCTCGGCTTCAAAACAATCATCAGCAAAGACGGAGAAACTGTCATCGAATTTGTTGAAGGTCCTGTTGTCCAAGCGATGAAAAAAGGACATATTTTATATATCGATGAAATTAATATGGCAAGGCCAGAAACATTGCCGATTCTTCATAGCGTGCTCGATCATCGCCGTATGTTGACGAATCCGTTTACAGGTGAGGTCATTTACGCACATGAAAACTTTACTGTTATTTCAGCGATTAACGAAGGATATGTCGGAACATCCCCGATGAATGAAGCGTTGAAAAACCGTTTTGTCTCGTTTACCGTACCTTATTTGACGGGTGAACAATTGAAAATGGTCATGACAGATAGCTATCCGAACGCGTCACAACAACTTGTCGAGACATTCCTTCAGATCGGCAATGATTTAAAAAAACAAGTGATGAATGGTTTATTATCGGACGAAGCTGCATCTGTTCGTAGCTTGCTCGATGCAATGGGACTAGCGGAGCATATCCCTGTTCAACGTGCGGTTCAGTATGCCATTGCAGAAAAACTAGACGATAAAATTGAACGCAGGTTGGTCATGGAACTAGTGGATACTTGGGTGAAATGAGGCGATTGCTATGGTAAAGATGAATCGATTCATTCAATTTAATGATGAAACCGTCGATGCCAAGACGCTACTGTTGTACGAGCGATTAGGACGAGCGTTGGCAGATGCACCTTTTCTTGAGTTGACGGAACGGAAATTGCTTGAATTCCGTCCGCAAGAAGGCATTATTTCGATGAGCGTTTTTTGGCGGCATCGGACAGAAGAAGTCATCCATGCAGGCAGGCTTTCTGATATTTATTTATTGACAGCGGGGTATTGGAAACAATTTAGTGTACCTACATGGATTACATTCACTCGCACATATAGAATACATCCACTTCGGAAATTTGCTTGTGAACTGTTACTATTGCTAGAGGAATTCCGTTTGATTGATGTCATTATGAAGGAGAGGCCCGGAACGGCAACTTCGTTTGATATCAGAAGGGAAGCGTATATCGGCTTTCATCGGAATATGTTGTCATCGAATATGCAAAAGAACTTTTTGGCTGATGCGATGATAAATCAGCTATTTGTATCGCTTCATGAAGGTATGTTCGCCGACACGTCTACCGATTGGGGAGAGATTGATTTTGGATTGATCCAAACGGTTTTGCAGCATGCTTATGATGCAAAAAGCACGGAAGATAATACATATATTGCAGACAGGATTATTGGCATTATTGAACGTTCTATTGATAAGGACCTTATCCACCAATATTATTCAGCAGGGGATTCCATAACTGAAGACAACACGGTATTTCATTATCATAAAGGGATGTCTGATGCTGAAAAAGGGGAGGAGGAGCCAAAAGAGACAATTGAAGAGGTGTTTCGTTCGTGGCACAGGGAGAATGAAAGTGAATCAGGTATCCATCTTGAATTCGAACTTGAGCATGGCCGGTCAGGTAAGAGTGATGCGAATGATGCTACACCTGGCAATGAAGACGCGAACATTGAAGAAACGGGTTCCGGGGATTCAGAGGGCAACGACAACGAGCGCTGGACGGACGATGAGGGCGACAAAGCTGATAAGCGAGAGAATAAGGTGAAGGCCTGTAAAATGTACGGTAAGGAGCATGTCAACGTCGTCTATGAAGCGTTGCGCGTGGAAATTGAGAACGAGCAGGAAAACCGTCAAAAATTGCTCGTTTGGCGAGAGCAACAGAAGCCATATGTTCGTTCGTTTGTTGAGGAAATGAAGAAGCGTATTGATTTGAAAGAAGATTCTAAGCGGGAGCGTTTGATGAAAGGACGTCTTTCGACTAAACTAACGACGATGGTAGTGGACGAGCGACCTAAGCCGTTCTATCGAAAAAATGCTCCTTCTATTAATTTGGATGCGGTGTTCGGGCTACTGGTCGATGGCTCTGCTTCGATGCTCGATAAGCTGGATGAAACTAAACAAGCAGTGTTACTATTCCATGATGTACTTCGTCAGTTGGGTGTTAGCCATGAAATTTCATCGTATTACGAGGATGCGTATCATGCCTCAAAGGAAGTGCAGCCTAATGTGTTCGGTCTGATGCATACGTTTGCCGATCGCAATAAAGATAATGGTATGTCGATCTTATCCTTCGACGCAAATGAAGATAACCGTGACGGCTTTGCGATTCGCTGGATGGCTGAGCAGTTAGCCGTTAGACAGGAGAAGCATAAGTTCTTACTTGTTTTCTCGGACGGGGAGCCCTCTGCCTTTGGTTACGATCGCAACGGCATTCTCGATACTGCAGAAGCCGTGATGGAAACAGAGAAAAAGGGCATTTCCGTCATTCATCTGTTTTTGTCGACCGAGGAACCGACGGGGGATCAGAAAGCTTTATTTGCCATGATGTTTGGCAATAAAACCGCATCATCTAACTCGGTAGAAAGTTTCACAGACCAGACTTTGCGTATATTAAGGAAGTTGCTGGCGATTGTTATACGGAATACGTAAGGGTGTGAGAGGAGATTTGGGGGCTCGCCGGTATAGTCATCATACTCGCCGATAAATCCATAAAAACACAAAAACGCCTCATAAAGGGCGGTTTTGTGTTTTTTCATGGATACCGAGAAGGCGTTGTTTCAACTCTTCTTCCATTTTTGCAATTTCAATTTCAGCCGATTTACGTTTAGCGCGACCGTCAGCTTGGATGAGAAGTGTTTCTTCAATCGTTTGAATCAAGTTTTCCTGCGTTTTCTTCAGCGTATCAATTTCAATAATTCCACGTTCATTCTCTTTTGCCGTTTCAATCGAATTGATTTTAAGCATTTCAGAGTTTTTCAACAGTAAATCATTCGTCGTTTTGGTCACCAATTTCTGTGACTCGACGGCTTTCATCTGACGGTTTAGCGTCAATGCAATAGCAATTTGATTTTTCCAAAGTGGGATGGATGTCATAATCGATGACTGGATTTTCTCCGCAAGTGTTTGGTTCGTCTGTTGAATCATCCGGATTTGTGGTGCACTTTGGATGGTAATTTGACGAGATAATTGTAGATCATATAACCGTTTTTCTAAGCGATCTAGGAATTGTGCCATATCATTGACTTCTTGGAATGCCATTTGGTCATTCGACAATTCTGCTTGCCTACGCATTTCAGGAATAATGTCATTGGCAATTTCATCCCGTTTTAACTCCGCGGCAGCTATGTAAATATTTAATGCTTGGAAATAGGTTTTATTTTGCTCATACAAATTATCGAGCATCTGAACATCTTCGATAAGTCCTCGTTTTGAATGCTCAAGCTGGACCCCGATGCGATCAATCTGCGTACTCAATTTTTGATATTTGGTCATCATTTCTTGAACGGAACGTGTCGCTTTATTGAACAAACGGCTAAGGCCGGACTTCTTTTTTTCCGATAAATCATCAGGATCGATTTCAGAAAGTCGATTCATCAAATCCTTCAACACATCGCCAACGGGACCAATATCTTTACTTTGGACATGATCGAGCATCTGATGAGAAAATTTGGATAGCTCGCCCTGTGCATTGGCACCATATGTAAGAATAGCCTCGTAGTTACCAACTGGTATTTGAGCAGCAAGCTGCTGAGCTTTGTCTCTTTCCTCAACTGATAGTCGGTCAATAAGTTTTGGGCTAACGCTGGCCTCGTTAGTTACGGTTTGCATTTCTTTTGAAAGTAGGGGTTCTTGAAAATCAAATGGATTGTCAAGCAGATCATCCATTGTTTTCGCTTGATTAATTTCGGTCATTTGGGATATCTCCTTTCATTTCGAGAAGTGGTCTGTCTTGATTCATCGTGCTATCGACAAAGTCGATTTCCATCTGCAGTTGTTGGATATCGGGTGCAAGAGCACTTCGTAAATCTTGCTCTAACTGTTTGTTGACATCGCCAAGTGTTTCACGCGTATTTTGTAGCGCGATACGAAGATCTTTGTCTTTCAATGGTTGATTTACAAGTAAAGCATATTTCGAAGTCAGTTCGACTGCGGAATCGAGATGAGCATAGAAAAACTTGTCGACATGATAAAATTTCTTTGGGTTTGTTTTAACAATGCCAAGAATCCTTCTAGCAAGGCCGTTTATTTCATATACTTGTCTAAAGGCTTGGACGGATCTAACTTGTCCGTAAAGGCTGTTCAGTCGCTTGATTTTCTTTTTTGCTTCAGTAAGTTGGCCTTTTATATGGTTATATTCAGATCGGGACATACCTAGTTTTTTTATGTTGGAGGCTAATTGAATCTGCTTAATTGAAAAAGTTCCACCTAGGTAGATTGCAACCCAAATGCCTGCAGCGGCAAAAGGATTCATACTTGCACCAAATAATAAATAAAGCCACGACCCGAAGCTAATGGGCACAGTGATGAATTGTCTAATGAAAAATTGTTGAATTTCTTTCATGATATCTTCTGGCCCCCTCTCTACATCTATACGTTTCAAAACGGATAAAGTTTCAACGCTTGTCGTTCAATTATACCCGATAAACGCACTGTACACATAGCATAAGCATTAGCTCCAATTAGCAAGAGCAATATGTTGGACATTGCAGAGGGGTTTGTTAAAATGAAGGACATTCACCTGAGAGTTACATAGGGAGGTTAGTCAAAGTGTTTGAAGTGATTTATATGAAAGCAGATTACGAACCTTGGTGGATGTTTGAAGGTTGGGAAGAAATGATACTTACCCGCCACTCATTTGATAATGCGGAAGAGGCTATTGCTTATTGTGAACAGCTACTTGCGGAGCTACGCGAGAAGTATACGCTTGAGGCGATGAAGAAAGATTGTTTCTATGCGTTTTGGTCAGAATGTGAAAAGGACTTTTGTGAATCATGTGATGAGGATCTTCAGGTCTACCACGGCGTTATCTTCATGAGGGATGGTAAACCAACTACCCATCGTATGGAGGTATAATCTGTTTAATGAAATAGCTATTCACCCATTACAAAAAGTAATCGTTGCTGCGGTATTTTTTGTAATAGGTGAAACATGTGAAGAGGCATTCCGTTAAAGGAACGCCTCGTTTATTTGTTATTGATCGACTGCTTTTAACGTTGATGTCACGATGTATTTACTACCATCATCAGTCGTCATGATGGATTCACGTTTTACTTCACCAAATCCTTTGACAAAATATTTTCGATTGATGACATCTTTATCTTGTTTTTCAATGACAATAGCATGGTCAAAGTTTTGATATGGCGTTTCCACGTTTACATCGGTGTCAATAATCGTCCAATCACCAAAGCTAGTGCCTTTTGTAAATGGTTTTTTGAGATAAATTCCGGTTGGCGTCATCGCATCTAGTTCTTTCTGGGAGGGGAAGTCTGTTTTTGATTCCACCATTTGATTGTCAATAATCACAATTTCATCACGATCAATCTTGTAAATAGTACGTACCAGCGCGCCACCATTATTTTCGTAAATGATGACATAATTTTCAAATGGGTGAGCTACCTCGATATCCAGCTCTGCGAACTCATTGCCATCACCTTGATAATGCGCTTTTGAACCATCAGGTAGGAAGAAATCAGTCATGGCGATGTCAGTCGGGCTGACAACCTCTTTACTTTCTGTATCCTTTGTGATGATGCCTTTGCTGTCTGATCCCGAATTATCGAGGGCTGTGCTACTATTTTTAGAACAGCCCGTGAATACAAATGTAGCCACTACTAGGCAGAGGACGAGATTTATTTTTCGCATGAAATTCACTCCTTTTATATGGTTTGTCCCATTAGACGAAATTAATGCACAAGTGTTACAAAAAAACAAGCCGTTTTCCCGAAGTTAGGGAAAACGGCTTGTTCTTACTAATTATTTAGCTTTCGCTTGTTGTTCTTTCCATTCGAGATATTCATCATAGCCCATCATTTTATCGAAAATCGTACCGTCATCATGAATTTCGATGATACGGTTGGCAACAGTTTGGATGAACTGTTGGTCATGTGACGTAAAGATCATTGCACCTTTGAATGAAATCAATCCATTGTTGAGTGCTTGAATAGATTCAAGATCCAAGTGGTTCATTGGTTCATCTAGAAGAAGGACGTTAGCACTTGTTAGCATCATTTTAGATAGCATACAACGTACTTTTTCTCCACCTGATAAAACAGAAGGCTTTTTGTTTACTTCTTCACCTGAGAATAGCATACGACCTAGGAAACCGCGTAGGAATGTTTCCGTTTGATCGTCAGGTGAATATTGACGCAACCATTCAACAAGCGATTGCTCATTGCCTTGGAAGTAGTCGTTGTTATCAAGAGGGAAGTACGCACGAGATGTCGTGATTCCCCATTTGACAGTTCCAGCATCCGGTTCTGCTTCTTCTGCAAGAATTTCAAGAAGGGCTGATTTCGCAAGTGGGTTTCCAAGAAGAATGATTTTGTCCTCTTTGTTCATTGTGAATGATGCATCTTTCAGCATAACTCTACCATCCTGTGTTTTCGAAACATTTTGGATGGTCAAAACGTCATTCCCGATTTCACGACCAATTTGGAAGTTGACGAATGGGTAGCGGCGTGATGATGGTTTAATATCATCTAGCTCAATTTTTTCAAGTGTCTTCTTACGTGAAGTCGCTTGTTTAGATTTCGAAGCATTGGCACTGAAACGTGCCACGAATGCTTGAAGTTCTTTAATTTTTTCTTCTTTTTTCTTGTTTTGGTCCTGTGACATTTTCAACGCAAGTTGGCTAGATTCATACCAGAAATCATAGTTACCTGGGTAGATTTGGATTTTAGAGAAATCGAGATCCGCAATTTGCGTACATACTTTGTTCAAGAAGTGACGGTCATGGGATACGACGATAACTGTGTTATCAAAGTTGATGAGGAATTCTTCCAGCCATTGGATTGCCTTCAAGTCCAAGTGGTTGGTAGGCTCATCGAGAAGAAGGACGTCAGGTTTACCGAAAAGCGCTTGTGCTAAAAGCACTTTTACTTTATCGGAACCATCTAGCTCAGCCATCTTCATTTGGTGGAACTCTTCTTTTAGACCTAACCCTTGTAGAAGGATGGCAGCTTCAGACTCAGCTTCCCAACCATTTAAATCGCCAAACTCACCTTCAAGTTCAGCAGCACGCATACCATCTTCATCAGAAAAATCTTCTTTCATGTAGATAGCATTTTTCTCCATCATAATGTCATACAGGCGTTTATGGCCCATAATGACTGTATCCATTACGACGCTCTCTTCATATTCAAAGTGGTTCTGTTTCAAGATAGCAAGACGCTCATCTTTGTTCATGATAACATTTCCTGATTGTGTTTCAAGTTCACCTGACAAAATTTTAAGGAACGTCGATTTTCCCGCACCGTTTGCACCAATTAGACCATAACAATGACCCGGATTAAACTGTATATTCACATCTTCAAACAGCTTGCGATCGCCGAATTGAAGGCTTACATTACTGACTGCTATCATTCAAAATCCTCCTAAATTCACAATGCTCCTATTATACATGTAATAAAACGTAGAAGCAAGAAAGCATATACTATAAGGGTTTGCGGACTTCAAATGAAAAGCGCTTCCAATAGTGCTTGTCAATCAAAATACAGTCTCTATCTCCTCATTTTCCAAGGTGAAAGTTTGGCCGATTTTGATGCGTATATGGATACATTTGGTCCGCGTATTGATCGATAAACGGAGGATCTTGATAAGGGATGTATTCCCTTGCTTTGTTGTCGTCCTTAATCACAGGGGGACCGATAAATGTAGAAGGCTTTACGGGGGCAACGGCTTTTTTCCATTGATTTTCATCGATTCCATAGGTTTGCGCCATAATATTGGCAGGAGTTAATGTCAAAATGTCAGATCCAAGAATGACTTCAGGAGTGGGTGCATCAAAAATGCCTAGAAAATGGGTGTTATCAGCTGTGGCAACGATATAATGCCACCATCCTTGTGGAACGTTTACGGCTTGACCTGCTGTAATGGGGTAATGTTGAATTTTTTTTGTAAATGGGTTCAATAATGAAACAGTAGTTGCTCCAGAGATACAAAAAACTAGCTCGGCAGCATGTTGGTGGTAATGTGGTTCAATGATATTACCATCGCTAAGAAAAATATCAAGTAGAGATACATTTTGCAATGTGTTTAACTGGTTGATACCTAATACATTAATAAAGTTTTGATTATCTTTTTCGAAAAGAGGGCTGTCTTGTAAATCAAACGTAAACTGCGTTGTCGGAGATGAATAATCGATTTTTGAGTGCATAAGCACATCCTTTCTTATCGTCTTAATTGTACTAACAACACATATATGTACAGGATATGTATGAATTCATTTTGGTGTGCTAATCGAGGGATTGCTTTCATCTGGGGAATACATTTTTTTAAGTATGTAAAAGGCGGGAGCCCATGAAGCCCTCGCCTTTCACATACAGCTATTATTTATTGTTGGTAAATCGTTGCTTATTGTTTTGACTTGTAACATTATCGTTAGCTTTAACATCAAATTCCGCAGCAAATTCCTCATTAAGGTTGTTATTATTGCTATTGCTATTTTTATTCTTTTTGTAAATCTCCATCCCGTTATGAGTTCTTTCATTCATCGTCTTTTTATTGTTTTTACTCATGGGTATTCACCTCCTAAATTCTAATGTGCTCAGAACAGAGAGGTTTATGCGTTTGTTTGTTGGAAATAAAAACGCTTATGACTAAACAAGTCGTCCAATCCTTACACTTGCACGTCTATATACTATATAGAAGGTTGGTTGACTTTCTACAAAAGGTAAGGAGGCGAATAATATGTGTTGTGAAGATCGAGGACGGAGAATAAAGGCAGAATCGAGTTGTGAGTGTCGAGTAATAAAACCTGTTTGTAATATAAAACCAAAATGTGGATGCAATCGCGAAGTTGAATGTAGATGTTGCTGCCACGAAAGTAGATGTAACCGTAGAAAATCCAATTGGAGATGGTAAGTAGGATTAGTAAAGTTTAAGGTGGCTATTCCATTTTGGAGCAGTCATCTTTTTTGTTTATCAGTAGTGATGTGGAGTGCGGGATACAATCAGAAAGCAAGGTAAAAAGGAAAGAGTATTTCACTCTTCCTTTTTACTATTCTCTACGACACTCAGTTTATTTGAAATCTCTTTCAGCACTAAATTGCGTTCTTTTTGAGCAGAAATCAGGCTAATAGCAAACCAGATTGTCAAGCCGATAACAACTAGATAGATAACAAACATAATTAAGATAGGGATTAAAGAGATAAATTCCATTGAGCACACCTCCATTTTTTTACACTGTAAGGATTATATCAAAAGAAAAAAAGTGAATAGAGTGAAGAGAAAAGTGGTACAATTATAGTTTATCTTACGTACAATTGCGTCAATATTCATCTAGTTTATTCGAATGAAAGGAAAGTATGCATGTCTAATGAAGTAAACAAACGAAATACCGTTCTCATGATTATTGCGATTTTTGCAATCTCTATTAATATGCGCCCAGCGATTACATCCATTGGGCCGATGCTTGAAACAATACGTGAACAATTATTATTAACCAATGCACAGGTCAGTTTATTAACAGCTGTTCCTGTCATCTGCATGGGGATTTTCGCCATGTTGGCACCTATTTTAAAACGGTCATTTGGATTGAAGCGAACGATGACCGTAATGATTATTTTGGTAGGTGTTGTGACTGCCATTCGTGGCTTCCTTCCAGGCTATCCAGTACTAATTGGTACTGCATTCATTGTCGGAATTGCCATTGCTGTAATGGGCCCGCTTCTTTCCGCTATGATCAAACAGTATTTTCCAGACCGGGCGGCATCTGTCATTGGCATTTATTCATTCGGAATGGGTGTTGGATCAGCTGCGAGCGCGGGATTGACAGTTGTATTTTTTGACACGACTGGATCATACTTATTTGCGTTAAGCATCTGGTCAGTGCTAGCACTTGTTGGCTTAGTTGCATGGTTTTTAGCGATGACAAATCGGATAGAGTTTCGTCAACTGGATGCTGATGTTGTAAAAGCTGAACGAAAAAAGGTGAGGTCTCCATGGAAATCTCGAAAAGCCTGGCTGTTCTTATTGTTTTTTGGCTTGCAATCATCCGCATTCTTTTCGATTATTACATGGCTGGCTCCCATTGCAACGTCGGCTGGCATGACGTTGTTGCAGGCGGGGACACTCCTCAGTGTGATGACGACCGTCCAAATCTTTTTAAATATCCTACTGCCACAGCTCATGCAGCGCTTTCCTGCGCGGAAGTTCTGGTTATTACTCATGCTTATCGCAGGAATGACGTCAATCATCTTATTCTGGACAGGCATTCATTCACTTATGTGGATAGGCGCGGTCATCATGGGCATACCGCTAGGTGGTTTATTCCCAGTTGCACTGCTGTTGCCACTGGATGAGACAGAGACTGCTGAAGAAGCGAGCGCGTGGACAGCCATGATGCAGACAGGCGGATTCATCATGGGGGGATTATTGCCACTGCTCATTGCACTGGTCTTTGACAGGACGGCGAGCCATCAGTATACGTTTGGTATTATGATGTTGTTGTATGTCATGATGCTTATATTGACATTTTTGATTGGGGATAAAAAAGAACGCAGAATATATTGAATGAAACGAGCTTGGAGCAATTTTTCCAAGCTCGTTTTGTGATGGTTTCATTATCCCTAATCAGGTTTTTAAATATTGTAATTAATCAAACTCGGGGTAAAATATAGAATGTGAGGTTTATTTTACCGAAAAAAAAGGGGATGTTAGATGGATCGCCAAATTTTGCGATTTCCGAAGGGGACTTTTCAGTAGTGGCTATGAGATTTGGATCTGTAAAAGGATAATTTTTAGGTGAAATTACTGTAGAGGAGATGTTCAGTATGGAAAATAAAAAAGTAGTGTTTGTAGCACCATGGAAGGTAGAACTTCAAAATGAACGCTTTAGCCCGGAATTACAGCCGAATGAGGTAATAGTGAAGAAAATATATACAATGGTGAGCGCTGGGACAGAACTATCTTGTCTATCTGGTACCGATGAGTGGTTTCAAATGCCAGGAATACCTGGATACTCTGCGGTTAGTGAAATAATTGAAATAGGAACTAATATCAAAGAATTTGAAGTCGGAGATATAGTCTTCCATTACGGTACACATACCAAGTATGAGGTCACAACGACAGAAGGTGTTTTTCTTAAAGTTCCTAAAAATTTAGAATTGAAATGGGTTCCATTTACACGAATGGCAACAATCGCAATGACTTCTATTCGAACTTCACAAATCGAATTAGGCGACTTTGTATCAGTGACTGGACAGGGAATAGTAGGAAATATGGCGGCCCAACTAGCAAAACTGCAAGGAGCAAGGGTTATTGGTTTAGACATTTCTGAAAATCGTTTGGAACTGGCACGTCAGTGTGGATTATATAAGGCGATAAATTCTAGCAATGAAGATTCAAGAGAAAAGGTACTGGAGATAACGAATGGATTGGGAGTTTCGACGGCTATTGAGGCAACAGGAATACCGAAATTAGTGGAAGATAGTCTTACGTGGATTGCAAATTTCGGTGAGATTATCTTACTTGGCACACCAAGAGGAGAATATAACACAAATGCAACAAAGATTTTGCAGTATTGCCATCTTGCTCACCTTGGCAGTATTACATTTAAGGGTGCACATGAATGGCGATATCCAGTTACTCCTAACGAGTTTATTAAACATTCATTGGTTAGAAACTCGAATATTGCTTTCCAGTTATTAATGGATAATATGCTAGTTGTTGATCCACTCATTAGTCATGTAATTGCGCCAGAAGAAGCGCAGAGCGCATATGATGGTTTAAGATTTAATAAGGATGAATATAATACTGTCCTTTTTAATTGGCAATAGGTTGCTTATTGGCTCATACAAAAAAATTCTCTTTTAAAGTCTGATAAAAAATTTGAAAAGTCATAGAACATATCCATAGAGTTCATTGGCAAGCAATAAGTTGGGATCGTCGTCAATTCAGAGAATTTATTTAAAATCAAAGGAGATAATGCATGGATAATATTGGTTTGCAATTATATTCAATTAAAGACTCAAGTGAAAAAGATTTATTAGGTACGCTTGAAAAAGTAGCGAAGATGGGATACAACGGTGCGCAGTTTGCTGGTTTTTTCAATCTCGACGCAGCAGATGTGAAAGCAAAAATGGATAGCGTAGGAATAAAAGCGGCTGGCTCCCATGTTCAGATCGAACAACTACAGCATCGGCTTGATGAAACATTAAAATATCATGAGATAATTGAAAATGATTTAATTATCGTGTCATCTCTACCAAAGGAAATGCGAACAACAGCTGATGATTATAAGCGATCAGCAGCAATACTGGACAAAATTGGTGGAAATTTATATGCTAGGGGATTTAAGTTAGCTTATCATAATCATGGTTTTGAATTCGAATCTTTTGATGGAACAACTGGATTTGATATTCTGTTTGGAAATACAACTAGTGATCATCTAAAAATGGAACTCGATTGTTTTTGGGCCGCTTATGCAGGACATAATCCAATCGAAATCATTGAGAAATATGCAGATAATTGTGTGTCATTGCATATTAAAGATATGATAGTTAAGGACAATCAATACATTTCAACTGAGCTTGGTACTGGTACATTGCCGCTAGCTGATTTCGTAAGAAAAGGAAATGAAGTAGGCGCACTGTGGCTTGTTGTTGAGCAGGAAGAGTTTACAAAAGATCCCTTAGATAGTGCGGAAGTAAATGTGAAAGAAATAAGAAGACTTTTAAAGTGAACTGCACCCCAATTGTTAGACACCACCTACAATTGGAGGTGTCTTTTTATGGTTAAATTTACAATTGAAGAGAAGCCAACTGCGAAAAAGATGTTGGAGCGCAATGACATTGTGTTTTATGAATCATTCTAAACTTATACAAAGTAACAATACCCGTCCTGAACTTTTTGTACAAGACGGGTATTTTCTAATGTAAGAAGAAGGGTCAACTTAGTAAAGGCGCCATAATGGGACTGCAAAAGTCATGAGTAATAGAAGGCGTAGCAATTTCAGTTCAATTGCTACAATTTGGCTGATATTTCTATTGACTATTTCGAATAGTAGACAATAGTGTTTGAAAGTACCATTGTATACGCTTACATCTGAGGATATACTCGGAATGTAAGCAATTCATTACAACACAAAGGGAGGATTTACAATGAAAAAAATAGTTAGTTTAGTAGTTATCTTAACACTTTCTGTATTTTTAGTCGCTTGTGGGGGCAAGGATAGCGGAAGTAGTGATAGCTTAGTAATTTATTCTCCGAACAGTGAGGATATTATCAATACGCTTATCCCAATGTTTGAAAAAGAAACAGGGATCAAAGTAGAACTAATTTCTGCAGGCACAGGGGAACTCATCAAGCGTATTTCGTCTGAAAAAGAAAATCCATATGCAGATATCATGTTTGGTGGAAGTAAAGCACAGGCATTAGGATACCCCGATTTATTTGAAGAATACGTATCAAAAAACAATGATGATATGTTAGACGGTCATAAAAATACAACAGGATTTTTAACACCTTATGTTGCTGATGGTAGTGTAATTCTAGTCAATACTGATTTAATTGGAGATATTGAAATTAACGGCTATGAAGATTTACTCAACCCGGCACTAAAAGGGAAAATTGCTGCGGCTGATCCAGCGAGCTCAAGTTCAGCTTTTGCACAATTAACAAATATGTTATTAGCAATGGGTGGCGATTATACATCTGATGCAGGATGGGATTATGTCGCGGAACTCGTGAAAAACTTAGACGGTAAAGTGGCAAGCGGTTCAGGTGCCGTCCACAAAGGAGTAGCAGACGGTGAATATGTAGTTGGCTTAACGTACGAAGATCCATCCTCAAGCTATGTCCGCGATGGTGCACCAGTTAAAATTGTGTACCCTGTAGAAGGAACGGTATTTTTAGATGCGGGTGTAGAAATTGTGAAAGGTAGTAAAAACCTAGAGAATGCAAAGAAATTTGTTGACTTTATTATTTCCAAAGACGCGCAAGATGCTTTTGGAACGAAACTAACAAATAGACCTCTTCGAAAAGGCGTAGAACTTGGCGATTATATGACGCCTTTGCAAGATATCAACATTATTATTGAAGATGAGGACTATATCAAGGAAAACCGAGATAAATTGGTTGAAAAATATATTGATGTCTTTACAAGTGCACAATAAGTTTCAAAGAGAAGAGGGGTAGCCGTGAGTATTTCAATTAACTTTAAGAATGTTATCAAAAAATACAATGACATCACTGTTATTCCAGGACTGTCTTTTGCCATCAAGAAGGGTGAGTTTTTCACCCTTCTTGGTCCTTCTGGTTGCGGTAAAACAACATTACTGAGGATGGTCGCTGGGTTTAACAGCATTGAAGGTGGAGAAATTAGTTTTGATGACAAAGTCATTAATGATATCGCTCCCCAACACCGAAATATCGGTATGGTTTTTCAAAACTATGCTATCTTTCCGCATTTGACGGTGAAGAAAAATGTAGCTTTTGGTTTAAGTAATCGAAAACTGGCGAAAGAGGAAATTGAGAAAAGAGTTTCAGAGATATTGGACGTCGTGCAAATTAAACAATTTGCCGATCGTATGCCAGAAAATTTATCTGGAGGACAACAGCAAAGGGTGGCACTTGCTCGTGCGGTTGTCATAGAACCAAGCGTGTTATTAATGGATGAACCACTCTCAAATTTAGATGCAAAATTACGTGTCGATATGCGAAATGCCATTAAAGAGATTCAAAGAAAAGTAGGGATTACAACGGTTTATGTTACACATGACCAAGAAGAAGCAATGGCTGTTTCAGATCGGATTGCGGTCATGAATTTAGGGACGATTCAACAGATCGGTACTCCGCAATCCATTTACCAACGTCCAACTAATTTATTCGTTGCAAGCTTCATTGGTCGGACAAATGTAATTGAAAGAGATATTCGGATTGATAATGGTAAGTGTACATTGATGTTGGATGGGCAGCATGTTGTAGACATACCCAATATCATCATACAAACAGCTAGCCAAAATGTCCGTGTTAAAGTGTCCATCCGTCCTGAAGAATTTATCATTGATACAGCTAGTAGTGAAGGTATCGAAGCAACCGTGCTCGATCATATCTTTTTGGGCCTAAATAATCATTACTTTGCAGAGCTAGTAAGCGGTGAAAAAGTAGAGGTTATTCAGGAATCAACGATTGGAGATACGATTAATCCTGGAACGAAAGTGAGGCTTCGTATCAAGAAGGAAAAGATTAATATATTTGATTATGACAGCGAAGTAAATCTAATAGAGGGTGTAAGTCATGGTTTCTAATTGGGCTAAGAAAAGAGACGTCTGGTCACTCATCACGTTAGGAATTATTGTGCTGTACACCTTTGTATTGGTGTTGCCTCTATTTACGTTATTGAAGGCAAGTTTTACTGGCGGTGAAGAAGGCAAGTTATCCATAGAGTATTTCTTAAAGTTTTTCGGAAAAAAATATTATTATGGTGCCCTTTTTAATAGTTTAAAAGTAACCATTGCTGTGACGATTGCAGCAGTTGTCATTGCAACTCCACTGGCCTATATAATGACGACTATTAAAATTAAAGGGAAAGTGTACCTTCAAATTCTCATTTTAATTTCCTCAATGGCTCCTCCCTTCCTTGGTGCGTATTCTTGGATACTCTTAATGGGAAGAAATGGAGTTATCACAAACTTTATGAGTAATATTTTCCACATTAATACGCCCGATATCTATGGTTTTACAGGTATCTTAGTCGTTCTTACCTTACAATTAACGCCGTTGGTTTACATGTTTTTAATGGGAGCTTTTAAAAGTATAGACAGTTCGCTGTTAGAAGCTGCCGAAAGTATGGGTTATACAGGTATCAAAAAGCTAGTGAAGGTTGTTATGCCGCTCATTGTACCAACATTACTTGCGGGCTCATTACTCGTATTCATGAGAGCTTTGGCGGATTTTGGAACACCTATGCTAATTGGCGAAGGATACCAGACGTTACCAGTCCTTATTTTCAATGAATTCATCAGTGAAATGGGTGGAGACGATGGATTTGCTGCCGCGATTAGTGTAATTGTAATCATCCTAGCGTTATCCATTTTCTTATTACAAAAATATGTTTCCAATAGAAAGTCATTTTCAATGAGTGCGCTACGTCCGATTAAAGAAAAACAAGAAAAAGGATTAAAAAATGTATTAGCGAACTTGTACGTTTATGGCTTCCTGGCTTTGGCGTTCTTACCGCAACTATATGTTGTCTATACCGCATTTTTAAAGACATCCGGGCGTGTATTTGTCAAAGGTTATTCGCTAGACAGTTTTAAAATGGCTTTTAGTCGTGTAGGAGATTCCATCTACAATACCTTTTTACTTGGGATCATCGCGATGATTTTTGTTGTCATCATAGCCATTCTGATTGGCTATGTCACGGTTAGAAGAAGAAATGCAGCAACAAATGGATTAGATATTATTTCGATGATTCCTTATATTGTTCCAGGTTCCGTTCTTGGGATTGCGTTGTTATTGACTTTTAACAGTAAACCTATATTATTAAGCGGCACTGCGACAATTTTGATTATTTCATTTGTCATTCGGCGATTGCCTTACACGATTCGATCCAGTGCGGCAATGGTTCATCAGATTAGTCCAAGTGTAGAAGAGGCTTCCGCAAGCTTAGGTGCGTCGAATATGAAAACATTTATTAAAATCACGTTGCCTATGATGTTACCGGGCGTCATATCAGGTGCAATCCTTAGCTGGGTGACAATTATTAGTGAGTTGAGTACATCGATTATTTTGTACACAGCAAGGACAAAAACTATGACCATAGCAATTTACACGGAAGTTATCCGAGGGAATTATGGAATAGCAGCGGCATTATCTACGATGCTGATGATAATCACGATCATTTCTTTGCTGCTATTCTTTAAGTTGACCGGCAAAAAGGAAGTTGCTATATAAGGCATCTTCCATAGTATAATGATGAAAAGTGTTAAGGGGATGGCCGTATGCTAACTACAAAAAAGCGGAATTTTAAAGAAACAACAAAGGCGCTTTTTTTGAAGTATACAGTCATCCCTATTTTAGTGATTATGATTTTATTTAGCTTATTTACAATTTTCATTTTTAAAATAAAGATTATTTATGATACAAGTCAATCAGCGAATCATATCGAAGCTGCAGTCATGGACGTATACCAAGATTATGTGCAGGAGATTGAACGAATGTCCCAACTCCCCGTCGTGCTCGATAATATTAATACAAAGCGCAACAATCATTTGGTTTACGAAGAGTTTTATAATTTTAATAATCGTCAAACAGTAAAAAGTGTCTTTCATCTTGTTGATAATAGGAATGTGCTGTTAGCATCTACAACCGATTCGAAAAGTGAAGTGAATGAAGAAATTTTACATAGCATAATTCCAAGTATACAAAAAAATCCAAATGAGCTTCTAATCGAAGCGAAACAAACACATTATAGTCATGGAAAAGTGACTGTTTTTAACGTGGGGAAAGCTATTATTGAAGAACAACAGATTATCGGCTATATGATTTACCAACTCTATGAAGAAGATTTACAACGTTTGATTTTTGGCGAAGAGGTAGACATTGTTGTCATTACCGATCAATATGACCAAATTATTATTACATCGAATAGAATTGTAAAAGGATTAATGAATAAATTTAGTCCTGAAAAAATCTCGAATTCACAAGTGAGAATAAAAGATGATATCTATTATTTAAAAGAAATTCAAACGCCAAATCAATTATTCACAATTTACACATTGAAAAATATTAAAACGGGCAATTTAATTATTGTGCTCTATACTATTTTTATAGTAGTAACGAGTGTGATGCTATACTTTTTACTACGAAATTTAGCTGAGAAAATGTCATCCAAAAATGTTCAATCGATTGATAAGTTAGTGACAGCCGTAGCGCACCTGGAGCGGGGGGATTTAACATCCTATGTACGGATTGATACTGGAGACGAGTTTGAAGTTTTGGCGAATCAATATAATTCCATGTTGGATCATCTTAATCAATTAATCTCTACAAATAAAGAATTATCCGCTATACGAAGAACAAACGAAATTAAGTTACTCCAAAGTCAATTTAATCCTCATTTTTTATTTAACGTATTGGAAACATTGAGGTATACGATGTATGTAGATCTTGATCAGGCTCAAGAAATTATCTACTCATTGTCGCGTCTATTGCGTTATAGTATCAATAATGATGAACGTCATGTTTCTTTTGAGCAGGATTTAGATTATATTCTTGATTATTTAAAGTTACATAAATTGCGCTTTACAGGTCGCCTTGAATATGACATCGATATACAAGATGAGGTCAAGGATGCATATGTACCTCGATTATTGCTACAGCCATTAATCGAAAACGCCATTAAATATGGATACAGCCAGCAAACGCATCTTCAAATCAACATTCGTGGAGAAATAGTTGGAGATGAGATCATCTTCACAGTAGCAGATAATGGCAGTGGGATTACATCGGAGAAACTTGATGACATTAGAACAAGGCTGTATTCCACAAATAAGTTGAATAAAAATAAGGGCATTGGATTGTATAATACACATCGAAGAATTGTCTTGCCGTTTGGTGAAAAATATGGTGTAACGATTGATAGTTTAACAGGGAAGGGTACAAGGATAATGATTAAGATACCGCATAATAGAGGGGCTGATGTGGATGTATAAAGTCTTAATTGTCGAGGATGAAGATATGATCCGTGATGGTTTGAAATATATGGTGGATTGGCTACGGTTTGGATGTGTTGTTGTCGGGGAAGCAAGTAATGGGCTAGAGGGGCTTGAAAAAATTGCAGAGTTAACACCTGATATTGTCTTGCTCGATATTAATATGCCATTAAAAACGGGGATTGAGCTGTTGGAGGAAAGTAGTGGCAAGTATTTATTTAGTACGATTATTTTATCAGGCCATCAGGATTTTTCATATGCAAAAAGAGCGATTGAATTTGAGGTGACAGAGTATTTATTAAAACCCATCAATCATACAGAGCTATTTGAAGCACTAGAAAGAGCAAAAGACTCTATCACGTTAAAGAAACAATACCAAGTCCTGCAGCACAAAATAGCAGCACCTGAAGAGTTAAATGTTTTAAATTTAGATATTTGGCATGCAGCGCATACGGACTCAAAGCATGTCCAACAAGCGTTGGAATTTATTCAGAACAACTACAAAGAAAAAATTAGTATGACCGATTTGGTCGATCAGTTAGGCATGAGTGCAACCTATATTAATAATAAAATTAAAGAAAGCACAACTTATACTTTTAATGAACTGCTAAACCGCTATCGGATTCAAAAGGCTATCGAGATTATTAGTGTTGGGGAAGATAAAATTTCAATGGTAGCCCTTGATGTAGGATTTAGTGATTATCGCTATTTCATTAAGGTTTTTAAGCGATATACAAATGCTTTACCAAGTGATTTTTCACATTACTATAAAAGCCAATATTATCAGCAACGCGGATAGGAAAGTGGACCGGATGTGTTAAACTCCTGTCCATTTTTTATGAAAATAGCAGGTATTAATAGGATGGCGAGCTTTCAGTATTTAATTGACGGTATGCTATAATCTTATTTTGCACTACTCTTACAAATTGATTTTGAAGGGAATGGGCTAGATGGATGTCGTTTTTCAAACAGCACAAGGCGTGTTTAATTTTCGTGTGGCGGGAATTTGGATAGAAAATGGACATGTTTTGGTACATCGGGATGTCAATGAGTCGAATTGGTCGCTTCCCGGGGGGAGAGTTGCGATCGCAGAGGATTCGCAAAGTAGCCTGACGAGAGAGTTTCGGGAAGAGTTGGGGATTGACGTACAGGTAGATAGAATGGCTTTGGTCATCGAAAATTTCTTTGAACATGGTGGAAAAAACTATCATGAAATCGGTTTTTACTATGTCGTAACAGCTGACAGTAATTTTGCATCCATTCAGGAAAAACCATTTCATGGCATTGAAGGGGAGCGCTTGATTTTTAAATGGATGCCTCTAGAGAAGTTAGATACGGTTGAACTGTATCCGGAGTGTTTACGGACTTATTTACAGGAATTACAGTCGAATGTACAGCATTTGGTTGTAAAATAAAGTAGAAAAGGGAGAAGGAAACCAGTGCTTTGATTTCCTTCTCCTTTATTCATTCACACCCAATGGCTCTCAATAAACTCATCCCGCCCAGAACGCGCTCGATCTTCCTCATAATGTTCTTGTTCTTTTTCATAATAATCTTGGTGATATTCTTCTGCTCGGTAAAACGTTTCGGCAGGTCGAATGGGTGTGACGATTGGTTTCGTGAAAGTGCCACTTGCGCCAAGTTGCTCTTTAGACGCTTCAGCAATTAAGCGCTGCTCGTCTGTGTAATAAAAAATGGCCGTTGAGTACGAGTGACCACGGTCTTGAAATTGCCCATCCGCATCTGTTGGATCGATTTGCTGCCAGAATACATCGAGTAGCTTGTCATAAGGAAATACTGCAGGATCATAGGTAATTTCGACAACTTCCAAATGGCCTGAATCTCCTTTTTTGACATCTTCATATGTAGGGTTATCGACATGTCCACCCATATAACCAGACACGACGTCGTGAATACCATCCCACTCTTTGAATGGTTTTACCATGCACCAGAAGCATCCTCCGGCAAACGTAGCTTTTTCTATCAAAAGAAACATCACCTTTCATTCATCTATACGAAAATTATAGCATAGTCCCATCCAAACAAAAATAAGAGCGCAAGTTATGCGCTCTCATATTATACGGGGTACTGCTGAGCGGTTGAGAGTAGATTAGCTATTAATAAAGAAAGCTTGCACCTATGATAATCAAGAGGATGAAAAGTACCACAATCAATGAAAATGAATTACTTTCGCCTGCGCCTCCACTACATTCGCGTCCCATATTGTACACCGCCTTTCTGAACGGACATCTGTGTAGCATATGCAGTGACCCATTGCGAGAATTGGGGAATATGCCGCCATTCCTCTTATTTTAAAAATATTTTGATTGTGATAAGTAAATGAATAGTCGAAGTGGGCCTTCATGGTATAATGGTCACAACAATACGCAACCAAGACGCTTCCCGTACGTCTTATTTGGGGAGATCATATTTTGGAGGAATCAATCAAATGACAGAACATTACGAAGGGCCTATACCAAAAAGAAGAAGAAAGAAAAAACTTCGACTAGGTCGGGTCATTTTTACGATAGCAACACTATGCTTTATAGCCGTTGGACTTTATTCGTTTGTGCAATATAATGCCGGAAAATCACTAGCAAAAGCCAATGAAATTGACCCTGGTTCATTTAAAGGAGATGCAGTGGATCCGAAGTATACGTCCGTTGAAAATTACTTGTTGCTTGGAGCTGACGATGACGGTAGTGGTAGATCGCGCACGGATACCATAATGGTATTGTCTTGGGACAAGAATGTGGGCACAATGCGCGTTATTTCGTTTATGCGTGATATTTACGCTGATATTCCAGGTTATAAATCATATAAGTTAAATACGGCTTACTATCTCAATGGCGTACAAACTGTGAAAGATACGATTACAGGCATGTTTGGTATTCCTATCCATCATTATGCCGTTGTTGATTTTAAAAACTTTGAGTCGATTGTTGATATTGCCTTTCCGAATGGTGTAGAAATTGATGTCAAAAAAGAAATGTCTGAAAAAATCGGTGTCACGCTGATGCCCGGTAAAAAATCGTTGAATGGGAAAGAGTTGCTCGGTTATGCACGTTTCCGCGCAGATGCAGAAGGCGACTTTGGCCGTGTCGCACGGCAACAAGAAGTCATTTCTGCGATGAAAGATGAAGCTATGAAGCCAAGTATGCTTGCGAACGCACCGAAGCTTGCTGGTGCCTTGTCAGGATACATTAAAACGGATCTTACTGCGAAAGATGAACTTTCGCGTGCCCTCTCTGTATTGATGAAAAAAGGAGTTGATGTGGAAACGATGACGGTTCCTGTAGAAGGCTCCTATTCATTCAATTCCTATGCACATGCTGGCTCAGTCATCGAGTTGGATATCGTAAAAAATAAAGAAGCAATCTCAAAATTTATCAATATGCAGCTCGACTAAAAGAATATTTTTGACGAAAGTAGGGGATGTCAATGGGACTTGGTGACAAACAGCAATCGAATAAAGATGTAATAGATAGCAAAGTGAGCGAAGCAACATTAAATGTGATTCGCTTTCTGGGGGGACGAAGTACGTTGTTCGTCCTCGTTTCGATCTTATTAATTGGATTAATCATTTTACTTTTCAAACAGATTTCTTTCATATTTTATCCGATTACCGTCTTTTTCTCGACGGTTGTATTGCCAGTCATACTTGCGACAATCGCTTATTATTTACTTAGACCGTTGTTGCGTTTACTAGAGAAAATACGAATTCCACGTGTCTGGGGAATTTTGATTTTATTCATTGGAGCCGTCGGTGCGATTACGGCATTAGTTTTTCTTGTATTGCCTTTTCTAAAAGTGCAATTCCATAATCTTGTGGCGGAGTTCCCGACTTATTTCAGTCAATTATTACTAAAGATTGACACATTTTTACGGACATCTATTTTTGCATCTTATTATGAAGGTCTGGATATCAATATCAATACGCTTCTAGAAACGAGTCAAGGGGATATCGGTAAGTTTTTTACGGATACTGTTGGTGGGATTGCAAGTGGTGTAACCTCGTTCATTTCCGCTTTTACAGGGATTATTCTAGCGATTGTCACTGTGCCGTTTATCCTGTTTTACCTGTTGAAAGATGGGGAGAAATTACCGCGTTTCTTTGTAAAGATGTTACCGCCGCGCATGCGTAAGGATGTTACACTTATCCTTCGTGATGCGGATCACCAAATTAGTTCGTACATACAAGGACAAATTTTGGTTGCGATTTGTATTGGTATTATGATATCCATTGGATTCCTAATTATCGGGATGGACTATGCACTACTTCTCGGTGTGCTTGCAATGTTCACAAGCATCGTTCCGTACTTAGGTCCGTTGATTGCCATTACCCCGGCAGTTATTATTGCGTTTGTGACATCGCCACTGTTGTTGTTTAAGTTAGCGGCTGTCTGGACGATAGTTCAACTAATCGAAGGGAAATTCATCTCGCCACAAATTATGGGGAAATCACTCCAAATCCATCCGATTACCATTATTTTTGTGTTGCTAACAGCAGGCTCGCTATTCGGCGTAGCTGGTGTTGTTCTAGGGATTCCAGGATATGCATTGTTAAAAGTTGTGGTTACCCATTTATTTAAATTGTTTAAATTGCGGTATAATAAATATGTAGCAGCCGAAAATATGCAGTATGAAATTGCAGAGGGTCAAGAAGTGGGGGAATGATGTATGGTAAAGCAATTTTTGTCAACCATTGTATACGAGAAAATGACTGTCAATACGAATGTAGATGGGCCAAATATTGCGTTTGGTGAAAATCTTTCCGGAACTGTTTACATTGAAGGGGAAGCAAGTGAAGAACTTGTCGATTATATCGACATCGTTTTGTTAAAACGGTTGGCAATGGACGAGGGCATTATTGCGAAGCAATCCATTGAAATGATGAGTGATATGAAATCGAAGGAAACGTGGATGATCCCTTTTGAAATGGTTCCTGATGAGCGTTGGGAAACTGACGCTGAAGCGAGAATACTGGTTTTACGAACGACTGTTTATTTGAAAAATGGGGTTCATATTCAGGATGAAGATGAGATTACATATGAGTAAGCTACGGCGCGCCTGCAGATTGGGCGCGTTTTTAGTATAAAAAACGATAATTTGTGGTAAACGCAATGAGATATTGTGTTTGTTAATATTGAGTTAACATAGTGCTATTAAAATGAATGTATTGAAAGAATCTAGGGGTGCCGAGTGAAGAAAGTAGGTGGGAAATATGGTGAAGTTATTAATTGTCGATGATGATCCACATATGCGGGAGTTGGTCGGACTTTTTTTTCGTCCAGAAGGCTTTAAAATTGTAGGGGCATGTGACGGTGTGGAGGCTTTGGCAGCCTTAGAGTCATTTAAGGCTGATATCGTCATATTGGATATTATGATGCCCAATATGGACGGCTGGGAGCTATGCCGGGAAATCCGTAAGCACTACGATATTCCTTTACTGATGCTGACAGCTAAAGGAGATACGACACAGAAGGTGAAAGGATTCGAGCTTGGGACGGATGATTATCTAGTGAAGCCCTTCGAGCCTGCTGAGCTTGTGGCGCGGGTGAAGGCATTACTGAAACGGTATCGAATTGCCATTTCACAAACCGTTCAGGTAGGTCGACTGCTGATGAATCACAAAACTTATGAAGTTCTTATTGGTGAGCAAAAGGTTGAACTGCCGTTGAAGGAGTTTGAATTATTGTTTAAGTTAGCGAGTTATCCAGGTAAAACCTTTTCGCGTGAGCAGCTTATTGAAGATATATGGGGCTATGATTACGAAGGTACAGATCGAACTGTCGATGTACATATTAATAGGCTACGTGAGCGTTTTCCCGAGGCCACTAGTTACTTCAAAATCAGTACTATCCGCGGGTTAGGCTATCGTCTGGAGGTCAAGGAATGAAAGGAGTACTTCGTGTTGTGGAGGTGATTGTGCTCACTATTACCTTGTGGTCACTTGCATTCATCGGAACCTCGTTTATTAATCGGCAATCTGACCTACATATGAGTGAGTATTCGACAGGGTTGCTGACATTGATTGTAATGTTTTTTCTGTTCACAGTCATAATGTTGTTATTTTCAAAGTTTGCTCCTCCAAGGCGAATGGATTTTTTAACGGCAATGATTGACGCTATGAAACAAATTTCCAAAGGCGATTATACTATAAAGTTAGCCAATCAATTTGAACATAAAAAAAACCATCCGTTTGGCAAAATTGTAGAAGGCATTAACGAGATGGCTGTTGAACTGAATCAGATAGAGGAGATGCGCCAAGAATTCATCTCGAATGTGTCACATGAGATTCAGTCGCCTCTTGCGTCCATTAATGGTTTTGCCAATGTGTTAAAGCAGAATCATTTGACTGTCGAAGAGCGGGAGCATTATCTGGGGATTATTGAGATGGAAAGCTTACGTTTAGCGAATCTAAGCGATAACTTATTGAAGCTGACATCTATTGAGTCTCAGCACCATCCGTTTGAGCCAATGCCTTACCGATTAGATAAACAGATTCGTACAATCATTTTATCCTGTGAACCGCAGTGGCTTGCGAAATCACTGGAGCTGGATATTGCGTTAGATGAAGTAGAAATTAAGGCTGATCAAGAGCTCATGAGTCAAGTGTGGATTAACCTCATAATTAATAGCATCAAGTTTACATCTAATGGAGGAACGCTAAAAATTAACCTTTATCAGCGTAACAAAGATGCGATTGTTGAAATCACAGATAGTGGAATGGGAATTGCTGAGGAACATCAGGCCCATCTATTTGAGCGTTTTTACAAGGTGGATGTATCGCGCAATCGTAAGCTTGGTGGCAGTGGTCTTGGTTTGTCCATTACAAAGAAAATCATCGATATGCACGAAGGTTCCATTCATGTACAAAGCGCAGTAGATGAAGGCACTACGTTTACGGTTACGTTGCAAGAGAAAGTATAGAAGAAGGAGCGTCTAGGGAATGATCAAATTATTAAAGAATTTATCTGTCTATAAATGGATTGTTGTCGCAATCCTCGGGCTTGTGTTCGTTCAGTCCCTATCAGACTTATTTTTACCGACATTAATGGCGGATATTATCGACAAAGGGGTTGTCATTGGAGATATCCCGTACATTTGGAAAATTGGTGGCATCATGTTGTTAGTCGCTGCACTTGGAGCGGCGGCTTCTGTTACTGCCAGCTATTATTCTTCACAAGCTGCGATGGGTCTTGGGCGTGATATTCGCCGCAAAGTATTTAAACATGTGGAAAGTTTTTCACTACAAGATTTTGATGAAATTGGAACGGCGTCTTTGATTACCAGAACAACAAATGATATTACACAAGTGCAGCAAGTTGTCATTATGATGCTTCGTATGGTCGTTAGTGCACCAATTATGTTTGTCGGTGGTTTAATTATGGCGGTGTCAAAGGATGCAAAGTTATCGTTAATTATTGTCGCAACGATGCCTGTTTTAATCGCATCTGTACTTTTTATCCTTTATAAAGGGGTGCCTCTTTTCCAGCAGGTGCAAGAGCGACTTGATCGATTGAATTTGGTATTACGTGAAAACTTAACAGGTATCCGTGTTATCCGTGCGTTTAATCGCGAGAAACAGGAGCAAGTTCGTCTCCAGAAGGCCAATAAAGATTTGACTGATGTATCCATCAAGGTCAATAAGATTATGGCGATTTTAATGCCTGTCATGATGTTGGTGATGAACTTGACAGTTGTGGGTATTATTTGGTTTGGCGGCATTCGTATTGACAATGGCGGGATGCAAATTGGGGATTTAATGGCCTTTATTCAATACGTCATGCAAATTATGTTCGCACTTGTCATGGCATCGATGATGTTTGTCATGATCCCGCGAGCGGCTGTGTCAGCTAATCGTATTAATGAAGTGCTTGCAATGCAACCGACCTTTTTGGATGAAGGCACACAAAAAGCAGACAAAGCACCTGGCACACTTGAATTTGACAACGTGTCATTTAGCTATCCAGGGGCCGAAGAATCTGCCTTATCAGCCATTAGTTTTACAGCGAAATCGGGTCAAGTGACGGCCATTATTGGCGGAACTGGAGCGGGGAAAACGACGCTCATTAACTTGATTCCACGTTTTTACGAGGTAACTTCAGGAACAATTCGTGTTAATGGCGTGGATATCCGCGAGGCATCGCAAGAGGAAGTTCGGTCGAAAATTGGTTTTGTGCCACAAAAAGCGTTGCTATTTTCGGGAACGATTGCTGAAAATATTCGTTTTGGGAAACAAGATGCTACACAAGGTGAAATTGAACATGCGGCTCGTATCGCACAAGCAGAGGATTTTATCGTCAAAATGAAAGATGGCTATGAATCTGACATCTCACAGGGCGGCTCAAATGTGTCCGGTGGTCAAAAACAGCGATTATCTATTGCGCGGGCATTGATACGTAAGCCTGATTTATATATTTTTGACGATAGTTTTTCTGCCTTAGATTACAAAACCGATGCCAACTTACGGGCTGCACTGAAAGATGAAACGAAGGAAGCAACTGTCGTCATCGTTGCACAACGTGTCAGCACGGTCGTTGATGCGGATCAAATCATCGTCTTGGAAAATGGTGCAATTGCTGGTATAGGCACACATAAAGAACTGTTAGAAACGAATGGTGTTTATCGAGAAATCGTTGAATCACAGATCTCTGAGGAGGAAACTGCATGAGTGAGCACAAAAAATCTCGCCCTCAAGGCGGTGTCCAAATGGGACCTGGTGGCGGGGGCAATATGATGATGATGATGTCTGGACAAAAGGCCAAGGACTTCAAGGGGACACTCCGACGCCTAATTCGCTATTTGAAACCGCGTCAAAATCAGTTAATTGCGGTACTAGTTGCTGCTATTTTGAGTACTGTGTTTTCCATTGTTGGGCCTAAAATAATGGGGAATGCCATTACAGAATTATTTGAAGGCGCATATGGCAAATTTAATAATGTACCTGGCGCGGCCATCGATTTTCATGCGATTGGCAACTTACTGCTGTTATTAGGTGGGCTTTATGTCGTCAGTAGCTTGTTTAGCTATATTCAGCAATATATTATGTCAAGTGTTGCACAAAAAACGGTTTATGATTTGCGGGAGGATGTCAACGGCAAGCTGGAGAAGCTACCGCTGAAATATTATGATGGACACCCTGTTGGGGAAACTTTAAGTCGGGTCACCAATGACATTGATACAATTGGTAGCACCTTGCAGCAAAGCTTGACGCAATTTATCACGTCTATTGTGACGATTGTCGGGATTCTCGCGATGATGTTATTTATCAGTCCAATTCTCACATTGATTGCACTTGTCAGTTTACCTTTGTCTATGTTCGGTATTCGACCGATTTTGAAACGTTCGCAAAAACATTTTGCCGATCAACAGCGAACACTCGGTGAATTGAATGGGCATATTGAAGAAATGTATACAGGTCACCAAGTTGTCAAAGCGTTTGGCCATGAGCGTAAGTCAGTTGCAGAGTTTGATGAAGTCAATGAACAACTGTACGATGCTGGCCGTAAAGCGCAATTCATTTCAGGCATTATTATGCCGATGATGTCTTTGATTGGCAACTTGAGTTATGTTGTTATTTGTGTAGTCGGTGGTATTTTGGTGACACAGCGTACTATTTCCATCGGGGATATTCAAGCGTTCATTACGTATACGCGTCAATTCACGCAGCCGATTATGCAAACGGCAAATATTGCTAATGTCATTCAATCCACGGTTGCAGCGGCCGAACGTGTCTTTGAATTGCTGGATGAGATAGAGGAAATTACAGAAGTAACGACAGTGACGCTACCACGTGCTGAAGGCGCCGTTGCATTTGAACACGTCGACTTTGGCTACGGGGACGATTTGTTAATTAAAGATATGAATCTGGATGTATCTCCTGGTCAAACAGTCGCTATTGTAGGACCTACTGGTGCAGGAAAAACGACGTTGATAAATTTATTAATGCGCTTTTACGAATTAAATGGCGGTAAGATTACCATTGATAGACTCGATACACGTAGTATGTCACGTGAAGACCTGCGAACGACTTTTGGTATGGTACTGCAAGATACATGGCTCTTCAATGGCACGATTAAAGACAATATCGCGTTCGGTAAAGAAGGCGCAACGTACGCCGAGATTTTCGCGGCATCAAAAACGGCCCATGCCGATCATTTTATTCGTACATTGCCTGAAGGCTATGATACGGTTCTGAACGAAGAAGCGTCTAATATCTCACAAGGACAAAAGCAGCTCATCACGATTGCGCGTGCTGTTCTCGCAAATCCTCCAATTATGATTTTGGATGAAGCGACATCAAGTGTCGATACACGAACGGAATTACTGATTCAACAGGCGATGAATCGCCTCATGGAAGGACGAACGAGCTTTGTCATTGCTCACCGCCTATCTACGATTCGTGACGCTGATTTGATCATTGTTATGGATCAAGGGACAGTCATTGAACAAGGCACACATTATGAACTGCTTGAGGACGATGGTTTTTATGCAGATTTGTATAACAGCCAGTTTTCAGAGGAAACAGCAGTGTAACGCTAATTAAACCCCATCTAGGAGTATTATTTTCTCAGATGGGGTTTTGCAATGTGCTTGCGTAACTTTGAATTGACGTGCATACTATTTTAGTATCTTACTAATGTATAGGAGTTAATAATAAAATGAAAACAAATGTACCGTCACTTGAAAAAATGACACCTGCACATGATCCATGGGAAGCGTACTTGGATGTGCAGCAGCATGGCAAACTGACATTGTCGAGCATTGAGTTTACGACAACGTATTTATGCAATATGCGCTGTGAACATTGCGCGGTAGGCTATATGTTGGAGCATAAGGACCCGGACGCTTTACCGATTGACTTGCTGATTTCGCGTTTGGAGGAAATCCCGCATTTACGCACTATCAGTATTACAGGAGGCGAGCCGATGTTCTCCAAGAAATCCGTGGAGCAATATGTCTTGCCACTGTTGAAATATGCCCATGAACATGGAATTCGCACGCAAATGAACTCAAATTTAACGATGCCACTTGACCGTTATATGGCCATTGCCCCATATTTGGATGTCTTACATATTTCTCATAACTGGGGCACAGTCGATGACTTCATCGATGGTGGCTTTGCAAATATGGAACGAAAACCACCGCGTGAGCGCCGTGCTGAGCAATTCCAGCGCATGATTGACAATAGCCGCGCATTAGCTGAAGCGGGCGTCATGGTGTCAGCAGAAACGATGTTGAATAAGCGAACACTGCCGCATCTTGAGCATATCCATCAACAAATTATCGAGGAAATGAAATGTGCAAGGCATGAGGTGCATCCAATGTACCCAAGCGATTTTGCTTCTCAGCTTGAAGTATTGTCATTAGATGAAACTAGAAAAGCAATCCACCAACTGCTAGACACGCGCGATGAGGACGTCTGGATGTTATTTGGTACATTGCCATTTTACCCATGCAGTGATAATGAAGAAGATCTGGCGTTGTTGAAACGGATTTACAGCAGTAAAAATGTCTCAGTGCGTAATGACCCTGATGGTCGATCACGTTTGAACGTCAATATCTTCACAGGTGATGTCATCGTCACAGACTTTGGCGATACACCACCAATGGGTAATATTCAAACCGATTCATTGCCTCAAATGCTTGATCGTTGGTTGGAACGTCCACTGGCGAAGACAATTGGCTGTCACTGTCCTGCGGTGACCTGCCTAGGACCGAATTTGTTGGTGAAAGAGGCGTATTATCCGGAAATGGATTTTACGAAGAGGGAAGCAGCTATTACACGTTAAGATAAACTTAAAACGACACCACTATGAGCGTTCAATTGCTCATAGTGGTGTCGTTTTTCTTTAATTAAATAAAACATTTAGATTTTTGTGGTAAAGTATTAACAACTACAATGACCGGAAGAAAAACACGATCAAATAGTAGCAAGGGGTGAGTGAGATTAGCCAATATTTATTGCTGAATCAACATAAGATCGAGATTCTTCAAAAAGGAGAAACTGGAACACCAATTATTATCCTTACTGGAATGGGGTGTTCGTTCGATGAATGGCACGATATATCAGAGTCATTAAGTAAATCGAATAGAGTAGTGATGTTTCATAGACCTGGACTTGGTAATAGTGAAATTCGCAATGAAGTTCGTAATACACAAGCAGTTGTCAATGAAATAAGTGAGATGATATCACTCCTTAAATTGACCGAACCTGTAATATTGGTTGGACATTCATATGGTGGTTTATGTGCGCAGCATTTCGTAAAGGCCCATCCTGAAAAGGTGGCAGGAATAGTGTTAGTTGATTCGACTTCTGTTGATGTAAAGGTCTTAGATGAGTTGGATTTACCTATGTTGAATGAAGATTCAACTGATGACATCTGGATGGAAAAGTGCCATTTGTATTCATTGATGAAAAAGGAAGAACTAACAGAAATAATAAACCCTACTTTAACAAAAAAACAAGAACAACTCCCTTTTGACATACAACAACGCTTAATTGACTTTCAGGTAAATCCCAATTTATATAAAGCAATGTCTTCAGAAATTAGCAACTGGAAGAAGGATGCAGAAATAATCAAGAGATTGGGGCAATTTCCCGATATCCCTTTAATTGTTATCGGCCGAGATAAAGAGCATTCCATTAGGATGGGCATTGAGGACGGATTCCCAGAATGGGAGTTACGGTTATTTGAAGAAAAGTGGCAGGAACTGATCGTGAATCAAGCTACGCTTACTCAAAATAGTAAATTGATTGTAGTACAAGAAGCAAGTCATTCAATACATGTGGATAGACCTGATATTATTATTGAATCAATAACTGAGATTGTTAGGAAAATAAAATGTTAAAAACGAATTGAAGCTCAATTTTCAATGGATGATGTATAAATATCATTTGCTGCAATCCATATAAACATGAGAATTTGGAGGAGGATTAGTAAATGAAAAATAGTAAAAAAATAAAAGCTTTGATCTTTGACTGGGGCGACACAGTGATGAAGGATTTTCAAGAGTTCTCGGGCCCTATGGCTGAGTGGCCGCATGTGGAGACTATTCCAGGTATAGAAGAAACATTGGAAGTGTTCCATGGTAAATACCTCATTTGTCTAGCTACGAATGCAGGGGCGTCAGATGCTTCACTAGTGAGAAAAGCTCTGGCAAGAGTCCATATTGACTACTATTTCACGGAAATCTTCACTTCTAAGGAGCTCGGTTATCAAAAACCTCAAGTTGAATTTTTTGAATCAATTCTACATAAATTAAATTTATCCGCTAAAGAATGTGTGATGATTGGAAATGACTATATGAAAGATATAGTAGCCGCAAAAGAAGTTGGGCTGCAAACAATTTATCTGAGTGAAGATGTTGGGGAATATGAGTATGCCAATGTAGTCATTCGTTCAATGGATGAGCTTGAGAGAGAAATTGTTTTACTAACTGAGTCACAATGAAAGTGATTTGAATGTTGAATGATACTTTTAGCACTTAATTATTCTTTTTCTTGTGAATATAACCAATCATTTAGCTATGCTATATTAGAGCGAGTTCACAAATTCTAGTGTAACTCGTTTTTTATTTGTAAAAATAAAATGAACGAATTGGCTTGTTGAACAGTCTAATAGATAACAGGGGGTGAGGGTATGGAATTAGCGAAACGAGCTATTGCGGGGGATGAACGGGCGTTAGTGGAGCTATTGGCGCATCATGAGGACACGCTCTATCGCACGGCTTATGCGTATTTAAAAAATGAGCATGATGCTATTGAAGCTACACAAGAGCTGACATATCGAGCTTTAAAGAAGATTCATACCGTAAAAGAACCGGCATACATAGCGACGTGGCTTGTCCGAATGATGATCAATATTTGTTTAGATATGAAAAAGAAACAACAGCGTTTTGTCTACAATCATGAGATAGAAATCGCATCAATAGATCAGCAACCATTTGAAATCGCTGATATCATCGCAGGTTTGCCTATCGAGCAACAGGAGCTGGTTTACTTAAAATACTTCCGGGATTTGAAGAACACGGACATTGCCCGGATGAAACAAATTCCCGAAGGTACCGTAAAATCAAGGCTGCACACGACGTTAAAAAGATTGCGCGTACTTATTGAAAAGGAGGAAGTATAAATGACCAACTTGAACGTGCAGGATTGGCAGAAGTTGACTGAGGAATTAGATGCGATTGAAATCCCAAAAGAAGCCTTACATCAAGCGCGTGTAAAGGCCATGCAACAGCATCAGTTGACCAAGAGGAGAAAGCGCAGACTGTATACAGTCGCTAGTGTCGCTGCGGTTGTACTTCTGTTGTTTATGACGTCCATTCGCGTTTCCCCTGTGTTTGCGCAAGCTGTGGCCAAAATCCCAGGGTTTGCTCCTATCGTCGGCATGATTGCTTATGTTGACATTGTGGAAAATAATTACTATGAAGATCTTGGAATTATAGTCACACAGGGCGACTATACTTTGACTTTACAAAATGTCGTAGCTGATCATTCTGGCATGACGATATTCTATACGATTACATCTCCCTTTGATCACTCCGAAGTGAGTATAACTTCTTTAGGGGTGTCTCAACAAGGCATTCCATGGGGTGTCGCAAGTTCCTACATTAGTTCTCCAGTAGGTGGAAGCGATGTACGCAAAGACAAAGTTGAAATTATACCTGTTGATGAATTATCATATGACAATATGTCATTTGAATTTAATTTGCACTTGGATGATGCAGCAGAGACAAAGTTCACTGTGCCATTCACACTCACCAAACCCATTAAGCAACCAAAAATATATGAAGTGAACCGATCTGTTGTCGTCGATGGTCAAACGATTCATATTAAACAGTTGGAAATTTCTCCGCTACGCACAGACATCCGACTAGCTGCTAACGAGCAAAACACGATGCAATTACTAAAATTCAGATCGGTTCGGTTGATTGATGAAAACGGTGAAAATTGGTGGCAAACAGGAAATATGGAGCAGGGCTTCGGTATATCGCGTGACGGCGAAGTAAGCATACGTATGCACAGTAATTACTTCAGGCAGCCTCAAAAACTAACATTGGTGATGGAGATGATTGAAGCACTTCCAAAAGGCTCTGACTATATTGAGGTCGATTTTGAGCAACAGAAAGTGCTGTATGTACCGAGTGAACTGGATATCGATGTTCAAGTACCATCAAGCAATATAGTGGAAGTCACTTATCCAAAGACTGTTGAGAGCCAACTAATAGTTGAAATAGTAAACAACGAAGGTAATGATCTCAATGGAAATTTAATCTCCGTAAACTTTAGCGAAGAAAATGACTATCAAACAGCCACCTACGCCTTCAACTTTGACAATGAAGTGAATCCAATTCGTCTGCATATCAATAGCTATCCGCTGTATTTGGACGGCAAGGTGGAAATTGATATTCCGTTGGATCAATAATTTCATCCCATAATGTAAACGACAGTCCTATGAGTAAATAATAACTCATGGAACCGTCGTTTTTATTTGCATCCAGGCTATTTTTCGGTTGCCTCCAACGTATGAATAGTAATGTCGAGAGGGGTATAGGAGGAGAAACAATGTGAAACAACGATTTTCGCTCATTATTTTTATGTTACTGTTAACTGGCTGTCGTTCTACTTACACCTTTTCAGAAATCAGCATAGATCACGCAAATGATCGTGTACAGGAATTTATAAAACTTGTGGAACAGGAAAATGGTCATTATTTATATCTTGATGATGACAATGGATTGTATGTATTTTTAAATGGAATCTATGTTAGGCAAGGCCATGATGCGTTGTATTTTAGTGATTTTAATGTCATTGCCCAACAAGGTATACTGAGCATGTTTATTAATCAGGAATCCGATTCTGACTACTCGAACAGGAATTTAAATTATCAAGTGCTTTATAAAATTAACACAGCAGAAACCTATGATATGATAATTCTTTTTATTAATGGTAAACCTGTGTCGTTTGATAAAATATACGGAAATGAATGATGAGTCGTATACATCCTGACTATATTGATTCTAATAGATCCTATCCTAATGTAGGGAAAACGTATAAAATGGAAAATAAGGTGGGTGTTTATCCAAAAAAATAAACGGTTTTTGAGAAATGAGGAGATGAAATGACTGCTGCTTTTGTTATGTTTTCAATGGCACATATCATGGCAATCGGTGTGTTGGGCCTAGCAATCCTTATCCTATTTATTTCAAGAAAAAGAGGGGCAGTATCGCAGAAGTATGAACGTTTTTTTGCATTGTCTTTATTAGCAATGGAAATCCTGTACCATACTTGGATGCTGGCAACTGGCAGATGGACGCTCGACAACTCCTTACCATTAGAATTATGCAGCATAAGTTTACTCGTCACCATCGTTCTCTTATGTACTGGCAATAAATATCTCATCGATTTTGTCTTTTTTGCGGGTATTGGCGGGGCTATTCAAGCAATGGCAACCCCAGTATTAGATCTTGGATTTCCTCATTTCAGGTATTTCCACTTTTTCTATACGCATATCGGCATTATCCTAACAGCACTATATTTCATGTGGATGAAAGGCTATCAGCCGACTTTTAAAGGTGTTATCAAAACGATGGTTGTTTTAAATCTGTTATTACCGTTTATATTTGCTGTAAATATGCTTTTTCAAGGGAATTATATGTTTTTACGAGATAAGCCTTATAATGGGAGTTTGCTAGACTTATTAGGACCTTACCCATGGTATATCCTGTCTCTTGAAGGTGTTGCTTTTGTCATGTTCACTGGCCTTTGGTTGGGGTTCAGGAAATGGAGAAATACGTCTGAAGGCTGAGTTGCAATCACTTCTTAGGTCCATTTGAATAAAGAATGACTAAGTTTATACTAATGGTAAGCAGTGGAAGGGTGCAAATAGATGATAGATTATACAGCAAAGGTCCAAGAGGAATTAGTTTTTTGGAAGCATAAAATGACTAGGCGATCCGGTTTCATCGGGCGTACCTCAAAAAAAGCACAAGTAAAAGTAAATGGTTTGATTCCTAAAAAGGTTCATAACGTAATGACCGAGAGCATAAAAAACATGGTGAAGGCAACGCTCGTTGGTTCGAATATAACGACGAAGAAGCAGCAAGCAATCGGGCTTAGTTTATATGAACGCGATGAGCTTTTTAAAGAAAAACTGACTAAATTTCGTAAAACAGCTGTCATTGAAGGAGCTGGAACGGGAGCAGGCGGGATTATGCTTGGTTTTGCTGATTTCCCTTTGCTATTGTCCATAAAGATGAAGTTTCTATTTGAAGCGGCCTCAGTTTATGGCTTTGATACGAATGACTACGAGGAACGCCTATTCATCCTGCATATTTTCCATCTCGCTTTTTCAAGTGAGGAAACACGCAAAGAAACATTGCCTATCATAGAAAACTGGCAACAATACAAGCATTTGATTGCAGATATGGATTGGCAAGACTTTCAGCAAGAATACCGGGATCACATTGATTTGGTGAAGATGTTTCAATTAATACCGGGCTTCGGGGCCGTTGTTGGGGCGTTTGCTAATTATAATTTGCTTGACCAGCTCGGTGAAGTGGCAATGAATTCTTATCGATTTCGGTTTTTACAAGAAAGGACGGGACACGATGATTTTCAAAAATAAACTGTTTGTGATTGGGGTACTTGTATTAGTCGTACTAGGTGGAATTTGGCTAGTCATGAAGCCGGGGAATGGATTTGAAAAAAGCGCCAATAAAAAAGTGATTGATGATCTGTCGTTTACAAGTATTGCGATTTCAGCTGATAATGCAGCTGTGGAAATTGTATCGACAAAAGATTCAGTTGCAACAGTTGAATATTCAGGTAAAACGAAGAAGAACAAGAAATATATTTTCGAAGCGGATGTAAAAGGAGATACACTTGCTGTGCAATTTAAGGAGAAGCGCAAGAGCTTTATTCAATTCGGTATTTCCTCATTTGACTTAACGTTAACAATGCATCTTCCTGAGAAACAATATGATCGATTGCAAGTAGAAACGGAAAATGGACGCATTATTGCGGGGCAGCTGCAAGCACAAGACATTCATCTGGAAACAGATAATGGTCGTGTTGAATTGAAACAAGTAGACGCCAAAGTCATCCATGTAAAAACGGATAACGGAAAAATCCTGTTCGAAGATGTTGAAGGAGAGATCAACGCCAAAACGGACAATGGACGAATTTCTCTTATTACAACTAATTTGGATCAATCCATCGATTTAGAAACGGATAACGGTAGAATTGAGATTCATACAGAAAATGAGCCTACCAATGCAATCATCGATGCGAAAACAGACAATGGCCGAGTCGAACTATTTGGGCAGGAAAATAAGCATGTAACGTTTGGCAAAGGTGAAAATTTGGTTAAGTTACGAACGGATAATGGCAGAATTACTGTGACGAAATGATAGCTAACGGGCTATCATTTCGTTTTTTCTTTATCCATGGGGTTTCTTGGCAGTTTTTATTGATGCGCTAGCAATTCCTCACCATTGCAATGCAATTTGTAATTTACAACATTCCCCGGATTTTTCAGCATTGTCGAGTTCAATATGAATTCCACTTGGCGTAAATTTGGTAGTGACCTTTATCGTAATCCCCGCTGATTGGATTAATTCATCGACTTTCTGTTGATTGGATAATTGGGCAGCATCCATTAGGTCATGTGAAAAATTGGACGAATCTACTATCTTATTTATTAACATTTGGGATTGTCTAATGACTTCAAGCATTTTTTCAGCTGATGCATGTAAGCGTTGTGTACTGACAGGGGGGAATGGGTTAGGTGCATTTTGTGATAACGACGATTCTGATGCTATCCATAGTGGATGAAAATAATGCATACAAGCTCCTCCTTGCTATATGTTGGTTATCCTAATCTATGTATAGGATCCTGAACTTGCATCGAATCACTGTATGTGACGAAAATGAATGGGGACTGTAAGCCGATTCTATATCGCTCGTAAAAGGGAATTACTATAATAGAAAGTAGATATCTTTTTCTATCCCTGTATAATTGAATTTACAGACAATAGCGGATTGGTGGGAAAGAGAATGATTAAAGCAGTCTTATTTGACCTAGACGGCACATTGTTAAATCGGGATGCATCTGTCGAGTTATTCATAGACGCACAGTATAAGCATTTACATGAGTATGTTGGACATATCGAAAAAGGGGAATTCACCTCCAGGTTTATCGAATTAGATTGCAGGGGATACGTTTGGAAGGACAGGGTATACCAACAACTGGTTAAGGAATTTAAAATAGTCGGGTTGACATGGGAGCAATTACTTCAAGAATATATCGATTATTTTCACCAATACTGTGTGCCATTTCCGAACCTTCACGAAATGTTACAATCGCTTGTGGGTCAATCAATCTCCTTGGGAATCATCAGCAATGGCAAAGGGCAATTCCAGATGGCTAATATCAAAGCGCTTGGCATTGAACATTATTTTGAAACAATATTAATTTCTGAGACTGAAGGCATTAAAAAACCAGATCCTCGAATATTTGAGAAAGCATTACAGCAGCTCGATGTTCCCGCAAATGCTTGTCTGTTTGTTGGGGATCATCCCGACAACGATGTGAAAGCCTCTCGGGATGTCGGTATGTTAGGTGTTTGGAAGAAAGATTCACAGTGGGATGAAGTTGTGGCTGATTATGTCGTAAAGGATTTAATGGAGGTTTGTATAATTATTGAGGAGTTACTTGATTAATACCTACAATTAATAACCCATCCATGAGGTAACAACTCGCAGGGATGGGTTATTTCCGCTCTATAAATCCCGACTTTCTTGTGAAGAATCTACTAATTTCGTTTAAATCAATTTAATGACAATTACTTTACACTCTTTTCCGAATGGTAAAGTTGTCTTCTAGCAATAACCAGTTTTGAGGAAATGGGTAGCCGAGCACCCAGTAACTGATTCCGCGTAAATGATAGTCTTTCACCATCTTAAACTTCGCTTGCGCACTACGAGCGTCTTCAAACCATACTTCGTGATGTCGCCCTTGTGCATCCGTGTAGCGATAGAAGGGTGATTGGGCAATGGGGTCATATTGGATTGTTGCCCCATATTGAATAGCTCTGCGAATGGCCTCTTGCTGACTAAACGTTTCGGCCTCCTGTCCTTGTACGTGGGGAATTAGCCAATCACGTGCATAAATTTGAAAACCGAAGAAAATCTTGTCCCTAGGAATAACTGTGATCGCATAATCCAGCACCCGTTTTATTTGATTAAGTGGCGAAATAGCTTGCGGTGGGCCAAATCGATAGCCCCATTCGTAGGTCATCAACACAACAAAATCCACAATCTTTCCTTGGGCTTCGTAGTCATGTGCCTCATACAATAATCCTTGCTGCTCACTACTTACTTTAGGGGCAAGGGCTGAAGAGACAAAATAGCCTTCAGGATGCAGTCGGTCAACTGCACGCTGTAAAAATTGATTATAGTTTTCACGGTCAGCAGGAAAAACATTTTCAAAATCAACATTTAATCCTTTATATCCTTTTTCTTTCATGACATTGAGTATATTAGTTAATAATTTTTCTTGAAGTTCAGTACTTGAAAGGATTGTATGTGCAAGACCGGATCCGGTAGCTGTTGCGCTGAAATTCGTGATGGCTATCACAGGAACGATTCGTTCGGCGGCAGCAGATTGAAGCATTTCGGTGTCATCGAGCGTAGTTAAACTACCGTCTTCCTTCACACTATAGACAAAAGGCATCCAATACGTTAAATAGTGACCAACTTCTTGAATCTCCCTTGCGCCAGTTTCTCCAGTGTTAATCGTATAAGCATTCACATCGATAATTGGTTTATGGACTGGGATGTTTAAACGCATACCGACCACAATCATATTCGGATTTTGCAGCTGATTTACGCGTACGATTTCTTGAATGGTCGTACCGTAACGTTGTGCAATGTCCGATAAGTTTTCACCAGGCTGAACATAATGCGTCCCTGGCGTTGTTGGCATGACAAGGGTCATCCCAGGTACTAATTTATTCGGATTTTCCAACACGTTCGCCGTGACAATTTGAGTCGGAGTGATACCGTATCGCTGTGCAATCAACCACAATGTCTCTCCCGGATGTACCTCATGGATCTGCATCTACTTCTCTCCTTATTCATCATCTTCTTTATCGTATTCTAGGAGAGGGCTGGATATCAGTATTTTTAGCTGAACTCAATAATCGGTTTTTCAACTAGTTGATAAAATCAGTTAACATAATATTAATACTTAATACTAATAGATAATTGCAAATGGAGGAACATTCATTCATGAAAAAACGATTGGACTCATTTTCTCTGGCTTATTAATTGGCACGATGATAGTGATCATGGTGAAATCAAATTGTGGTAAAATACTTCCAATTGAGGACTTAGCTGCGACTATGGATTCAATTTCATCTGTTGAAGAGTAAGGATTGGAAGTAGGGGAGACACCGTCGGACTTCCAGCTGACAACAGTTACCGGAGAGCTTGTTAAGTTGTCGGAATTGAAGAGGAAAAAGGAGTACAGCGTTTTATATTTTTGAGTTTAATAATTATATTATGTAAACTAACACTAATATTGTTAACAACGATCTTACTTTTTCAATTTTGACTTTATAATACCGTCAATTTTTTCAGAAACCCAACATTTACTAAGGGGAAGGAACAATCTTAGGATGGGGGTGAATGTCTGTGGCGAAAAGAAATCGCGGGAAAGTATTGAATCGACTACCATCCAAGGGGCGTGGCGATTGCCCTTTATGTGAAAGAAAAAGAATCAAGTTATTGTACACCCATAAAATAGATTTCGCTAAAACCGTTCAGGTGTGTAAATTCTGTCGAGATAAATGATTGATTGTACATCGCTTTTTAAGGGCGATGTACTTTTTTTATATTGATGCCAAAGCAGTATCACGATGATTTTCAATAACTAGTGCTGTTACTAGTGTGGCTGTGTTCAAGCAGTGAGTCTAAGGTCCTGAAATGACGATAACTCTGTCCAAAAAGTTAGTGAAAACTGACTTTCTGGATAGCAAGGGTACTTGACATGCTACCTTTTGGTGTCCTATAATTGATTAGACAATAAAAGGTGTCCTATTAAGCTGTTATGAAGTTTAATCGATGTTCTTTTAGGAAATAATCATGAAAAGGTGGGGGGGCGATTGTGAACGAAAAAAGTCAAGCGAGGGATGTTTATGATGCTGTTGGGGACCCATCGCGGCGAAAAATACTTCGACTGTTGGCAGATGTTGAAGAATTACCTCTACATGAGATAACAGTTCATTTTCAAATAGGGCGTACAGCGGTTTCTAAGCATTTATCAATCCTTAAAGAGGCCGATCTTGTCATCGCTCGTAAGGTCGGGCGGGAAACAAGGTATCGGTTAAATGCCGCCCCCTTGAAAGAAATACAAGATTGGGTATCTTTTTATGAAGGATTTTGGAAAGACAGAATTGCCAAATTACAGCTTTTATTGGAGGAAGAAAAATGAAACCAGATGTATCATTAGATTATCAATTTACAAGTTCAATTGAGCAAGTGTGGAGCGCTTTAACAGATTCAGATACACTTGCGAAATGGATATGGGCAAATGATTTTAAACCAGTCGTTGGACATACATTTCAGTTTCGGGCAGAGCCATCCGAATGGTGGGACGGAATTGTGGATTGAGAGGTGCTCAAAGTAGACGAGCCTCATCAATTATCTTACACTTGGCTAAGTGCCGGAGAAAGTACGACTGTTACATGGACGTTGAAAAAAGGTTCAGATGGAATTGTTCATCTACATTTCGAACAAAGTGGATTTAGTGCAGAAACGAAAGCACGCGCGGGAGCAATCGAGGGGGCTACATATGCTTGGACGGGCATGGGTGTTCAACTTGAAAAAGTGTTAGCGGAACTGCAAAAATAAATTCTTTGTACACTATGACTTCAACAATAAGGCGCTTTTCCGGAACATGGAAAGCGTCGTTTTCAATTATTAATTACCTAACGCGGCAATACTGAATGTAGAGAATGGGGAGGTATCACTATGAATATTAATCAATTAATTGCGAACAATATTAACCAATTAGATGCAGCGCTACCCGTAGATAAATCGTTAGGGATTGCTGGTTTATCTGGATCTGGTAAAACAACTTTTTGCCAAACAATCGGTGAAGAATCGAAGAAGCGTCTCGTTTCTTTATTACCAAAAGCTGAATATCAGTATTTATTCCCTACTATTATGGAAACTAATTTCAGTGCTATTAAGATGGAAGAAATGCCTTTAGTCCTTTTTCTGGGGAAATCAGCCATTTCTTCTAATCCACGTTCGACAATCGGCACCCATACAGGCGTTTTTAAAGAGATACGCGTGCGGCTTGCTGAAAAATTTAATCTTTCTCCAGAAACTTTTTCCTTTAATAATGAATTAGGCTGGTGTCCAGCTTGTAAAGGTCGCGGAACGACTAAAAATGTCGAATGTAAAAAGTGTGAGGGCAAGCGTTATAACTTGGAAGTGGAGCAATATACGATCGAATTGTTAGATCAGCCACATAGTATTTCCGATATTAACAACTTAAGCGTTGAAACCATACTTTCACTGAAAGAAGATTTACATATTAGTGAAGCGAAACAACATATTCTTCAAAATATCATCAATATGAATATTGGTTACTTAACAGTCAATCGCATTATGGGTACATTATCAGGTGGAGAATTAACACGACTGTACTTAGCCGAATTTATGGCGACCAGTGAAAATACCGTTATTATTATTGATGAAATCTCTGTGGGGCTTGATCACCAAACACTGTTGAAAATTTTAGCTGAAATTAAACAATTGGGCTACAAAAATCAAATTTGGCTCATTGATCATTCAGATACAGTGCTTGACGCAACAGATGAGCAATTGTTCTTTGGCCCAGGTAGCGGGAAATATGGTGGGCAAATTGTTGAAGAATCCCCACGTCCAAAACCAATCCCTTCGGAACTTAATCAGGCAATACCAACAGAATACTATCAGTTTCATGATCTTTATTGCCGTAATATTCAAATTGCTGATATTCAAATTCCTAAAAATAGACTTGTCACTTTTACGGGGGAATCTGGCTGTGGTAAATCGACACTTGTCAATGAGTGCATTGCTAAAGATTTTCAGAAACGATATCCCAAAGATAAACTGGTCATGGTCGGGCAAAATCGAAACCAATCGATTACGAGTCGGTCAACAGTTGCGACTTTTCTTGATATTAAAAGAAAGCTTACAAAATACAGTGAAGAAATTGATGATATTTTTCAGCGCTCGATTGAAGATATTATTGATGAACTGCCGCATGAAGACATCGCTCATAAACGCTTGAGCTTATTGATCAAACTTGGACTTGGTTATTTGACGTTGGAAAGAAAAACACAGTCTTTATCGACGGGTGAATTTCAATGTGTTCATTTAGTTTCTGAGCTGTTTGCCAATTCAAGAAACCCTCATACGCTGTTTATTTTTGACGAGCCTTCAAAAGGTTTATCACAAAACATTTTAAATCAATTCATTGACAGTATCAGGATCATTCTGCAGGATGAATCTGTCTCAATGATTATGATTGAACATAATGCATATATGATGGAAAACGCTGATTTTATTGTTGATTTTGGTAAAAGACAGCTTGCACCTGTCGAGCACCTGGATGTTGTTAGTCATGAACATTATTATCGTCAACAAGATTCGCCGGATCAAGTGGCTCCATTGCAAATTGCTTCAAAGATCCATCAACAAACAGGCGTACATTACTTAAAAGAAAATCAAATTTCTTATTTTAAAAATGCAGAGAATGTCTATAAGGGCGGCATTTTAAAAAGTCTATCCTCCATGGCTCGACTGATTTATGGTGAATATGAATCTGACACAATTGCACCTGTCATTGCCATTGATCTGGAGCGTCATTTGTATAGTCAATATAGCTTTCTGTATGAAGTGGGCGGCTTGATCAACCATATTGTGGCAGCTCATCCGACTAATAAAAATACGAGTAGCTTCGATTTCTATCGTCAAGACAATCATTGCCCATCCTGCTCAGGTCGCCAAGTAATTGAAAAATTTGATATAGATATTGTGATTCAAGACAAAACCGTACCATTCTGGGATGGCCTATTGCACCCAGATGTGATGGAGGTATTAAAATACTATCAATATCCGAAATTGCAATTCCTCTTTGATGAGATTAAAAATGAACTAGGTCAGGATATTAGTAAAAGTTATAATGATATGACGGAAGCAGAAAAACATACCTTTTTATATGGATATTGGGAAAAGTCATTCTATGATAAAGAAGGCAAGGCACGAAGGACTTGGGAAGGTTTTAACCTTATTATTGGGCGTTATATCTTTGTCTCGAAATCGATTATTAAAGAGCAAATGAAAGAATCCAAAGAAATGATAGGCTGTCCAGTTTGTCGAGGAACCGTGCTCAATCATCATAAAAAGCTACTATTTGGCGATACGGATATTCGAGAAATCATTCAGCAGCCCGTTGATCAAGTGATGAAAACAGTTGGGAATTTACGAATACTAGATAAACTAAAGGATATCGTCGGTGGGGATATGACTTTAACAGAAGATGTTTCCCTATTACCAAGGGAAACACAGGTGGCGCTGAAAATGTTTGAACTGGAGCAGGCTAGTTTTGCACATTATGAAATAGTTTTACAAAATGCCCTGCCATTCTGGGGCAATATTAGCGGCAATATCGAAGCCATCAGCATGAATAATCGGATCACCATCTGTGATTTTGATAATATTACCGAAACTCGAGAAACGATCATTGATAAATATTTTACCAATGGAAAATACAAAAAACTGACGTATGTCTATGAAACGTTAGGTTACAAAAAAATTGTCACTCACATTAATAAAATTAAAAAAAGTCATCCATGTCCGTTCTGTAAAGGGAAGAAAGTCATTACAGAAGATAATCTCCATGATGGCGTATTTAAATTGACGATACCTTGTGTGAGTTGTGAGGCAAGTGGAATCAATGATGAAGGGCGTAAGGAGATCGTCGAGGGCATAGACGTGCAAACATGGCTAACTGGGAAAGTAAGTGATGCTGTTACGGAAGGCTCACATCTTGAGGCTGTTGCAGATCTACTCATCTTCAAGCGTATTCGTGAGTTGAATAAACAAGAAATGATGGCGATTTATCAGTACCTTGAAAAAAATAAATAAATAGCTGTCAGTCAGCAAAGAATAGAGTAGGTGCATGGATTCATTCATGTACATACTCTATTTTTGTCTATAATGAAAACTAAAAGTAAATTTATGGATATTACAGGAATTTATATTCCAAGTTATTTTTTTGTAAGCTTTTTCAGCTATATATTTATTAAAAGGTCTATCAATTTTGATGGTATGTATTTAATATCTATATATAAGACCTCGCTAGTGCATATAAGTAATAGATAACTCGCACATAGTATATATTATCAAATAAACATTCCCGTATCTAAAAAATCTATCATTCAAGACTTGGAATCGGACATTTTAAGAAACGTATTTACGAGGATAAGGGGAGACATATCGCAATGGATATTTATCTTGATATATGGACTAACAAGGTATATGATTATTTAAAATATTAGGAGTGTTTAGTGTGAAGTTACCTTCGTTTCAACAAGCTGTTGGCTTTAGTGTAGGTGATACACTTTCTCTATTTATATTAAGAGCTCTCCATCATCAATCTAATTATTCAAGAGCACTTTATGAACAATTCAACTTAGAATTCCCAGGGCGTTCTGTTTCCTACGAGTATGTTGCACGTATGGCTAATACATTAGAAAATGATGGCTTTCTGCTTTCACAAACAGAAGGTCGGAAAAAGTTCTTTCAACTTACGAAGAAGGGGGAAGCACGGCTTCAGGAATACAATACAATTTATGCGTATCGATTTAGTGAAGTTTCGACCGTCATCGATCGATTTTATTACTTTCTTACGAAGAATGGCCTTCCATCCCAAGATGACATTGAGCCACTACACGAAGACTTTAGACCGTTTATATCGAAGCTGTTATCTGTCAAAGATGTCGTTCGATTTATGGCACTAAGACTCAGCTTAAACCGCGACTCTTTCTATATGGCAGAGGTACAGGGCCAATTGAATAGTTTGTTCGGCTGGTCTCCATCCAATGGCTATTTGTACAATATCGCACGTGAAATGGAAGAAACCAATTTGTTAGTTGGGTTTTGGCCAGATGAAAGAAGGACGATTCGCAAGCTATATAAGACAGATAACAGTGAGCCATTCTATGAGATCGTAGCGGCTTCACTAACTGAACGGATTATCCAGGTTCGTAAATACTTGCATTATATTTTAGAATTGGTGTAAGTCCCGATACTAGTCATTCAGTGAAAGACAATAACCTGGTAGAAACCGGCTGTCAAATTGATTTTGCACAATTGAAGGAGCTTAACTAGATGAAAATCAGACGTCTAAATCCACTAGATGCCATAGCTTATCAGGCCATTAGGTTGAAAGCTCTACAAAATAATCCCGAGGCATTTGGTTCTAGCTATGAAGAGGAGAAAGATCAACCAGTTGAAAAGTATATACTCAGATTTCAATCCAGCGATTCTATTACTTTAGGTGCTTTTGTAGATGACGAGCTTGTTGGAGTCGTTACAATATTTAGAGAAAGCTTGGTTAAACTTCAACATCGCGCAACTATTATCGCCATGTATGTAGCTCCTGATCAGCGTGAATTAGGACTTGGTAAGTCTCTGATGGCAGAAGTCATTCAGGTGGCAAACGATTGGGCAGGCGTGGAACAGGTTTATTTAACAGTTGTCATGACGAACGAACCCGCAAAAAAACTATATGCTTCATTAGGTTTTGAGGTCTTTGGCACAGAGAAAAAAGCATTAAAAGTAGGTGATACTTATTTTGATGAAGAGCATATGGTGTTATTTTTATAAATCTTCAATATGCGAAATAGCCAAACAGCCCATCACTTCATTCAAAGTGTGGGCTATTTTAATCAGTAAATCTTCCGCAAAATTCAATCTTGAGAAAAAGTTAAGAATAAAAATTTACTTTAATCATGCTCTCTACGTTACAATTATAGAGACAACCCTAAATGAGGTGAAATGAGATGTTGAAATTCTTAAAAGAGTACATAAAGCATCCAAGAAATACGGGAGCAATCGCAGCAAGCACTTCGCAATTGGCAAAGGGGATGGTCAATGGCATTGATTTTGGCAAAGCCAACTGTATCGTCGAAATTGGACCTGGAACAGGTGCCTTTACAAAAGAAATTGTGAAGAGAAAACAACCAGGTACTCTGCTGCTATTGATAGAAATAAATGAGGTTTTTTCTGCTGTTTTACAAGAACGCTATAAACATGATCCAAGTATACAAGTAATAAATGGCTCCGCTGAACATATTGAATCGTATTTAAAATCCTCAAATATAGGTGAGATAGATTATTGTGTTTCGGGTCTACCTTTCGCATCTTTACCTGCTAAAGTATCCGCGAATATATTGAAAAATGTGATGGAATTGTTAAAGCCTGGCGGTCAATTTATTACATTTCAGTATTCTCTTGTGAAACTAACTTTCATCAAGGAATATTTTTCGCAAATAGACGTTGAAAAAGTTTGGTTTAACCTTCCACCTGCCTATGTACTGTCGTGTGGGAATAAGTGATAAAAGATAAGCGCATGGAGTTTTGATGTATTGGGGGAAGAAACACAAGGAGTGCCCTTTTATGAAATGGTCATTCAATTGGGCTTATCCGGAATGGAATTGGAAGAAGCCTTACTTGGATTAGGGAGTTCATATAGAGCACTGGGTAGCTATGAACAATCAGAAGAGGTATTTTTGAAAGGCATGGAGCTATTTCCAAACAATCGAGCCCTTCAGGTATTCTATTCAATGACGCTCTACAATTTGAAGGAGCATCATCAAGCCATGGAATTCCTGCTTAACTGCTTGGCTGACACGACGAAAGATCAAGAGATTTTAAACTATAAGAAAGCCATCCATTTTTATGCGGATAAACTAGACAGGATTTGGCGTTAAGGGTCTAGTACTTGTTAGTAATAATCGATTAGACTGAAAGTGATTGGTGTTCTAGGAATACGTAGTTCTAGAAGAGTAAAACAGCTGGAGGTTTTTTAGTGCCGAAAAAACTAAAACGGGGTTTGCTTTATTGTGGTGCCATTCTTCTACTTCTTGCTTTTATTGTAAACAATGCAGTAAAAGATGACATTCAAGAAATTGAAAAAGCTCTTCATTCTTTGAATCAGCCGATATCCCAAATTCTATATACTAAGCTATTAGACAGAAACCAAGCCATTGTATTTTACGAAAGTTCTTCTGTGGGCATAGAGTCTTTTGGAAATGCTAGATTCAAGAAGAATATATTTGGTTGGCGACTAGTGGGTGCTTCAAGTGGTCAAAATCCTGAGGGCTATAAATTTAGCTGGAGTTTTTCCGATTTGACGTTTGATTTTTCAGGGTACACAGATTTACTGAGTGGAAAATTTTTTGTCGCTGACATTAAAGAAGTACGCATTGTTACTAAAAATGAAGTTGAATATCATGCTGAAATTATTGAGTATAACAATAGTAAAAAGTACTGGTTTGTAATCAGCGAGGGAGAAGAACTACTAGGTTCTACAATCACAGCTCTGTCCCAAGATGGTAAAATAATTGAACCACTGATCGAGTAGATATTAATTCCTGAAAAATAGGGGTGAAATGTTGGAAATACTCTTGCTTGCTGCGTTTTATCTAAATCCGATTTTGGCTATCGTATTTTGTTTGAATTTAGTAGCAATGATTAAGAAAATTAGCGCTGATAATAAAAATAACACATCCAAAAACACCTTTTGGTTGACTATTTCATTTATGTACATCGTTTGTTCAATAGGAACACTGCAAAAAGAGGAGGGATCCGCTTGAACAGAAACAATCAGTTAAAACAAGCCATTTTCAAATTAAGCGAACCAGAGGCCAAGTCATTGCTTTTTCAACTGTTTTTACAAGCTGAAACGAATGAGACCGCACAGTTTGTCACAGAGTTACGCGAAGTGAAGCATTCGCTTATGAACACCGCCCCCACTGGTCATGCCCAAACGGTACATATTGTCTTTGGTGATTCAACAGCTGGTAGCTTACGGATTGCATTTCACGACACTGTCTATAAAGAAACCGAACAGGTCCTTGTTTTACCCGATATTCTATCGGTTGGTCCTGTGAAAGGCTTACATACGAAAGAGGGACTTCAAGCACGCTTTCACTGGTTGAAAGATCGATTTCAAGATGCAATCAATAAACGTGATGCGTATATGCATGGAATGACGGAAGCCTTTGAGAGACTCAAGGCGATTCCTTCTTATCAAGATATTGTGATTTGGACGGGCAATAACGCACATGAACAAGCTGGATTACGCCTTGTCCTCGCATTGCTGAAAGACAAATGGAACACCATTTACATCCTCAATACCTTTGCAGCTTTTCACGAAATCCATATATATCCCGCACTAGAAGAAGAGAACTATCCGAAAACCTCAAGGGAACTTTCTTCTGATGAATTATTACACTTTTACGAGCAATGCGACATGCGACCTTTACGTCAGGCGAAGCGAGAGATGTTATGCAAGGAAGGGTGGAATATGTTGCTTGAAGAAGGTCGTAGTACGGTGTCCAATGAACCATACCTCATTCGTACATGGAAGAACAATGAACTCTGGCACAACACGAATATAGATTGTGATGATGACTTCATCATTGCTTGTGCCAAAAGGATGCATGCGGAAGAAGAAACATCCGATTTTATCAAAGCTGCACGGGTTGTTGGTGAAGTATGTGGCCATATGGAGCAATATAGAGGGATTGAATGGATTGAGTACCGCCTTCGCTGTTTAATTGAGCAAGGGATCTTTGATTATGAAGGGGATTTGAAGGCCATGCGATTTTATCAGGTGAAGGTAAGGATGTGAGTGTACAATGCCACTAACTTTTGCTCATCCAGCAGCTATTCTACCATTCTCAAGAAAAAGTAGATATATTCATTTTTCTGCACTGGCATTGGGCAGTATGGCTCCTGATTTTGAATACTTTTTGACAGGTCGACCAATGGGGGAAATCGGACATACCTTTTGGGGATTCATTTGGTTTAATTTACCGCTAGTATTACTCACTTATTTTATTTATCGGTTCTTTCTGCATGAAACGCTATTCAACCACTTACCAAATAGTTTGCAAGATCCTGATACAAAAAGAATTGATTCTAATGGAATTGTGAAGATAGTAGTATTTTGCTATTCCGCCTTGCTCGGAATGATAACACATGTTGTATGGGATTCTTTCACGCATATCAATGGATATATGGTATTAAAATTTCCTGATTTCTTTACTTATAGTACTAACATCTATGGCTTTTCGATCCCTTTATATAAATTTTTGCAGCATGGAAGCACATTGTTTGGCTTAACCATCATTTTGATTTATTTGAATGTCAGGGCTTCATCTCAAAAGAGTCACAACCGAATTCATGTTTCTCCTAAGCGTAAACTTATTTACTGGTCTTCTACATCACTTTTGGCGGTAGTATTTGTGCTTCTATGGTATCTGATGGACTATGTTTCAATTATGAGCTATGGGATAGTTGTCGTCAGAATGATAGATTCTTTTTTGTTGAGCTTGTTAGTTAATTCTTTGGTTATTAAATTTAAATTGTTGACAATTTTCAAGCGGTACTAGTACATGAGTGAAATAGTGCGTGGTGTGGATATTGGATTATGAAATAACTTTTTCCTTATCTCAAGAATGTATGGCTGGAATCTTTTATTTCTAAATAACTTACTTTTCCGTGTTGCATAAATGGCAACTGTTGCAAAGTCTCTGCAATCATACTTCTACGGTTACAGGAAGATGAACTAAAGTACAATAAACCTTGATTTGAAATTAAAAATGAAGGTGGATATATACGTAAATATCTCGTACGCAAGAAGGTATGTAGTTGAATGAAACAGGAATTACAAAATATAAAATAGGTATATAAAATTGAAAAGGGTAGCGTGTACGTCATTATTTCCATGAAGTACACGCTACCCCTTTTTCATCCCTAAATATACTCTCCAAACCCCTCCGATTTCCACGAATGAATAGCGTGACGTTCCTTTTCGAACACTTTTTCCAAGTAAATCATCGTCGTTTCAATCTTCTCATGTCCAAGCGAGCGCATAATGTCATATATATCGACGCCATTGAGCTTGGAGATAATCGCAAAAGCATGGCGGAAGACGTGGGGCGTGATGGTCATCGTCTGATCGGATAACTTCAACTGGTTCAGACTTATGATTTCCTTTTTCACATACTGAGACAAATACGAAGGGGAGTACGAACGCCCTGTATTGGTTGTAAACAGCGGATCCTCCAGTTGCGCTTGTTCAATTGGCAACAAGCCCCTTGCCTGACGAAAACTACGAATGCTGTGAACGACTTTTTCCTTCAATGGCACATGCCGCCTCTTATTCCCTTTGCCCAACACATCTAAATAGTAGCCTCCCTGTATGGCATCTACCTTCAAATCTTTTACTCGCAAGGTACAAAACTCTTCATTCCGAATTCCAGTTGTTGTGAGGACATGGATAATGGCAAACATAATGGGCTGCTGCATGTCTCGAAACGCATTCAGTAGCGTAACGACATCCGCTGGCCCTAAATCACGATTGGGCCGATCATCTTTTCGAACCGACGCAATTCGTAGCCCTTCGTGAATCGGTTGCTGGATATAGCCCACCTTATGCAAAAATGTAAAAAACGCTTTGATTACTGTTGTTTTTCGTTCAAGTGTAGCCGGGGAGTACGGACCCTTGCGAATCACATGCGGACTCTGGGTCGCTAACCACTCCTGATACCTTCGTAAATGACGTGATTGGAGCGATTTAAACAGAGAACCTTCTATTATATAGGCCACATCTACATCAATTTCTGCACTATAGGTGAACAACTGTTCAATGAACAATAACAACTCACGTTCATACTCTCGTATTGTCCTTTCCGCACGATCATTTTCTTGATTCAAATGGCGACGTTCGTATAGAAACCATTTCATCATATCGGAATCTGTAAAATCATGAAAAGCCGGCTGGCCATTTTTCTCCGCCTCATCCAAACTGTTTTGCAAAGTTGGAATTGTAGAGATTTTTCTCAATTCATTTTTAACGTCAACTATTTGGAATTGACTATTTTTTATAATTGAAAATGTCAAAGTGAACCCACCTTTTTCGAAATCTTAACTTCTATAAGCTATTCTATTTTCAAATACAATCCATAATCATATAGATGCAGTTAATTTCAATCTATACATCCATTTTACCATAGTTTTCATTGAACATAAAAAAACAGTCCCTTTGTTTATATATGGCTCAAATAAAATAAAACGGATTTGTATTATAATACGTTTAGTTGTTGCTATTTCATTAAAGAGAACTAAAGTTGTTTGAAATCAGATTTATATTAGACTATACTTAGTGAATAGAAATATTACTTTTAAATACTAGTTATTTCACTCTATATAATACAAATCAAAACATAATAAAGAAAAACTATATTGATTTTAATTTATAAAATAACTATCAACAACACGGGAGAGATTACATTGAATGATTGGTATACCAGACAACAAGTAGCAGACATACTTGGCATTTCAAAGGCGACAGTCTATCATTACGCCAAACAAAAGAAAATTATCAAAATTGAAGATCCTCATCGGCTAATACGTGAAGCGAGGTACAAAAAGGAAGAAGTAGATGCACTGGCGGAGGAACGAAAACGACATCAGCCAACCGGCTTGCGACCTTCCGAACTTGCGAAGCAATTAGGCGTGACGACGCAACGTATTTATGCCCTGATTCAAGAGACTGATTTACCCGTGGATGAATTGCCAGTTGGAGATGAACGGACGATTTACTCCATTCCAGATGAAACGGCCATCTGGATTCGACAGGAAATCGAACGAACTGCCTCTGCACGTGGCACACGGGTGGAATTTTATGATGCTAAATTGGATATTGCGCTGTACCAGTGTTTCCGTACTCAACAAGGACAGGATATTCGTGTGTTGCGTAATGACAACCAGGAATGGGGATTTTATTTGCAATCACGCACATGGATTCCTTTTGCGGATGGTGTAAACGTCTTTCAATATGAGCCGGCATATCCGATTCATCAGCAGAATCACAGCGTAAGGGGCTATACCGATTTCTCGCTACCAAAGGATTTACAGGAATCATTCGATTTCCTAGACTTCGTGTATCAGGTATGGGGAATTGAAAACATTCGTATTCGTGAGCATGAGAGACATATCGATTTGTCGATCAAGAGTGGAGTAGTAGCACTGGCGATACCCGTTCCAGAAGCTTTTTCGGAAAGTATGATTAGAAAATTGCTTGTCTTAGGTGATGTCGTAATGGATGAAGGACAGTGGACGCTGATTAGTGGGTACAGGCGGACAACCTTTGACTTGCCGAACAATTTGTTGGATGAATTGCAGGGAATTTCGAAATTAAACAATCTGTCAATGAGTGAATATGTTGAGCTTGCATTGCGAGAGAAGATGAATAGAGAACAGACGAACGACTAATAGATCGAATAGGGACATGCATTTTCCCCATTCGATCATTATTTGTCTATGATACCTAAAACTCATTATCCTGTAGCGCACTTCATCCTCAAATTAATTACGTCAGTAATATAGTAGTTATTTAGAATCTAGTCAGTTTCAAAAGTAGTGATGAGAAAGATAACGGTATCCTATTTTCAAAAAAGCATGGAAAAATTTCCTTTTGCAGTCTATCTATCCATAGTATAATAGAAAGATTCTGACTATCTAAATGTATAAGAATGCGATTATCGTGTGTCCGATTTTAAAGAAGTTAGTTGTCAGTAAAGCCGAATTTGGGTCTGTTTGTCAAAATGATATGGAGAAAGCTGGATTGAAAATTGCTTATACGAGGGCGATTTGGGTACGGCAATAATAGTAGTAGGGAGAGATTGGGATGTTTACTTATAAGATTGACGAAAAGATAGAATTGAAAATGTTAACCCCACAAGATACGGAACCATTATTTAAGTTAACAGATCAATCACGAGATAGTTTGAAAGAATGGCTGCCATTCATTGATTATACGCAGACCTCTGCGGATACAGCGGTATTTATAACATCGACCATGAAGCAATTTGGTGAGAACAATGGCTTTCAGGCTGGGATTTGGTATGAAGGGAAACTTGCAGGTGTCATTGGGTTTCACAAGATTGATTGGAACAACAAATCGACAAGTATAGGCTATTGGTTAGGGAAAGGCTTTGAAGGTTCGGGGTTAATGACCCAATCGGTTAAAGCTTTTGTCGACCATGCGCTCGTTGAACTGGGCTTAAACCGTGTGGAGATCCGGGCGGCCGTAGAGAATAAAAAGAGTAGGGCTATCCCAGAGCGATTAGGTTTCACTAAGGAAGGCTGTATTCGCCAGGCTGAATGGTTGTATGACCATTACGTGGACCATGTTGTTTATGGAATGCTAGCAGAGGATTGGCAGAAGTGATTAAACTAACTGCTACTGGGGGTCTGCTTTGATAATAAAAAAGTATGTTTTGTTTATTATTTGTTGCGCAGTTATTTTCTTCAATTTAAATCTCATTCAAAAAGAGCATATTTCTGGGAATAACCCCGTAACTATCGAAAATAAAAATCTCTCTATTGAAATCGATGTGGTAACTCATAAACTCAACATACGTGGCTCACAAGGTGTAGCGTTTTCTATTCCGTTTAGCTCTATTTCGATATATGAAAATTATTTGCAAGAACAAAGTGATCCAATGGTTGAAATCGAGCGATCATCCTTCGAGCTATTACCTATTAACAGTTCGGATGACAGTAAGTATGGGCTGCTTACATACAATTGTGGCGTCAAATTATGTTCCTCGTTGCTAGTTAAACTATCAAAGACGTTTACAAGTATCGAATTAGGTTATGGCATGCTAATGGACATGAAGCAGTCGTCAAATTTAGAACATGCCGTATTTCGCTATGGTGAGAACGAAGGTGACGTTGTGCTTAGAAATAACCTCATTCCTGTTAATTTGAAGGAAATGGTCTTGCTACATCCAGTGAATAAAGAGCTATCCGAGGAGTTTATAGAGAGTGCTACATGGCCAATTACAGAGTACAAATGGATAAGTGATCAGAATCTATCTATACGAGTTGCCGATGTTCAGGATACTGACTATGATTCGCTTTTAACGTGGTTTAACGGCTCAAAGAAAACGAAGAAAATTGAGATAGAGTTAGAAAAGAATTAATGTATGTAGGGGGATTTTCACATGACGATTGTACAAGCAACAATAAATGACCTGGATGCTTTAACGGAGCTTTTTGACTTATATCGGCTATTTTATCAGCAACCATCTGATTCGGAGGGCGCAAGGGCTTTCCTACATGATAGATTGAGCAATGAGGAGTCCATTGTCTTTATTGCTTTTGATGGCAACGAGGCAATCGGCTTTGTTCAACTCTATCCGTCATTTTCATCTGTTAGTATGAAACAGACATGGGTGTTAAACGATTTGTATGTGAAAGAAACTGGTCGTGGCAAAGGGTTTGGTGAGGCATTAATACGGAGAGCGATTGCTTTTGCAGAAGAGGCGGGTGCAAAGGGATTGTTGCTTGAGACAGCGAAAGACAATGTAACTGCACAGAGGCTGTATGAGAAGATTGGGTTTGTCCAAGAGACGAATTACTTTTACTTTTTTAGTGTTTAATGAACAATAGTCGCTTTGCAATGGAAAGTTGATTGCATTGAAAAATAAGATATTTTGACAGTTACCGTATTTAGAGTTGGATAAAAACAGGAAAAATGTAGCGTAACCTTAATACAAAATACCCGTCCAATCAACTAAAGGGGAAATGCCATCTATGAAAAAATACTTGATTTTGCTGTTGGTAGTCTGCTCAACCTTAGTTGGCTGCAACGTAAAGGATAATGCAGTTAAAGGACAAATTGATAGAATAGGCCTCATTACCGAAGTTGATGTGTCAGGAAATCGTGTGTTGGTGGATGATCCAGACAAGGGCCTTATTTGGCTGACTTTGTCTAGTCATGGGGACATCACAAAATATGAGGTGAATCAAGAGGTTGTCGTATGGATAGAAGGCGGTGTCAAAGAATCCTATCCTGCTCAAGCAACAGCACGAAATATTGAAATTCTAGGAGCAGAGGAGCTTTCATTCCACGAATTCTATTTTAGCAAACATGAGTTTCCGCCTAATTTAGCTGGTTTTATTGATATTGATAGCGCTCGCTTTAATATGGAAAAAGGGGGCTTTAGGTGGACCAAAGGAAATCAAACGACTACAACAGATGCCGCTGGTCCAACACAAATCGCAGAAAATTTTGAGGCTATTTTCGCGGAAGCGAATAGTAAAGCAAAAATTGTGATTGAGCAAAATCCTAGCTTAAGTGTTTATGCATGGAATGCAAAACGAGAGGAAATTGCTGTGGAGGAGGGGCTGATTTCATTACCAGCCACGAGTGGTCGTTACATCTATGAAGTCGTTGCTGAATGGACGAACGGGGAAGTTTCGTTTACATTTGTTGTAGAAGTAAAATAAGAATTTTCCGTGACCATTCGACGCTAACCCGTTGAATGGTTTTCATTATTGAAAAAAATAATTTTATTATCCATGGAACTTTTAAGTCCTCTCAATACTCTAATTGCTAAAGAGACAGATAGAAAGGGGAGACTGGCGTTTGTGACGACTACTATTTTATTGAAAAAGATCAAAAAGCGAGATATGAATGCCTTATTGGATTGGTTTGATGTCAGACAGTCAAAGTTATATAAAATTGGCTGGGCGTATTTGAAAAATCATCATGATGTGGAGGACATTTTTCATAATACGATATTGAAAGTACATGACAACATTGGGCAGTTGAAGGAAGATAACTATTTTGAAACATGGGTAACGTCCATTTTTATCAATGAATGTCGGGCTGTCTATCGGAAAAAGGAGCAGATAGCGCCTGAAAGGGTCGAAAGCGGCCCACTTGACAGCCAATTAGAGCTATTGAATGACTTGGATCGACTGGAGGACATACATAAGGAAGTGATTATTTTGAAGTACTTGCAAGGCTATTCGCAATTAGAAATTGCAGACATTCTTAACTTGCCAGTCGGGACTGTGAAATCCCGGTTGTATAGGGGTCTTATAGTGCTTAGACAACTTATCGAAGGGGGTGGAAACGATGAATTGTAAAGAATGTCAAGAACAGCTGGTGGAGTATATAGATGGAACAATGGATGAGACGGCAAGACAAGACATTGAACAACATATCGCTGACTGTGATAGCTGTAAGCAAGAACTGGCGAATTTTAAACAGATCATTGCCGCCTTGGCGTCTGATAATGAGGCTATTCAGGTGCCTAGCGATTTTATGAACAATGTTCGGCTGGCAGTAACTAACACGCAAACGAGTAGACCGAAGCGCTATAAACGTCGTGCTACATTTGGTTTGGTGGCTACGCTGTTCTTAACCTTATTTGTCGGGACGGCTGTTGCGACAAACAGTTTTGCGGACTTTGTGGATTGGTTGAAGGATTTTAGCAACAAGCAAGATGCGCAAATGCAGGAATTTGTTCAGCAAGGTTTAGCGGAAAATGTAAATGTAGTAGCCGAAAGCAATGGCGTGAAAGTGACGATTACGAGTGTTGTTGCAGATGATCTCCAAACGCTTATTTATTATGAAGTGGAAGCTCTGCAACAGGATACTAAATATATGATTAATTTCACGGATGGCCTGCAAATTGCAAATCAAGCTGAGCTTTGGGACGATACAGATTCACCTGTTACGAATTCTTTATTGATTTATTCGGAAAGTGAGAATGTCTATAAAGGCAGACTCGGTACAGCGCCGATATCCGCAAACGAGGGAACCATTCACTTGAAGCTCAGTAAGCTCGAACAGGTGATGGATGCTCCAGTTGCGGGTGTAGAAGCCTCGCCCCCTATATTTATGGAGGGCGACTGGCGTTTTCACATTCCCGTTCAGAAGCATCCAGCCATTGTCTATGATCTTCAAGTAGAGACTGAGGTGGACGGTAATCCCGTTATTTTTGATAAAGTAACGATTGCACCAACACAGACGGTATTGTCTTATCGCTATCGCAATAACAATCCAGATAAAAAGATGGATTACCTGACGATTGCGAGTCTTGAAAGCAAAGGCAAGCATGTCTATCCAGAACTACTTGGCATGGGAGGCGGCGGGGGAAGTGCCGATGGCTGGCATTCATCGAGGGCGACATTTGAATCCCTCTATTTTGACAAGCCGACGGAAATCCGCGTGCATGTGGGGAGTGCTGGCTTTACAGTAGAAGAGTCGGCACGGTTTACGATTGATATTGCACAAGAGCAGCCACAGACATTCAATTATTTGGGCAATACGATTTCGATTGAGCAGATTGAAGTTGGTGAACGGACGAAGATTAAGATGACAGAGGAATTAGCTTCGAATCGCCCTTATGAAACACTTCGCTATGTTTTTTATGACAAAGATGGCCGTGGATCATCAAGTAGTAGTGTGGATGGCTACTATATCGATAATAACGGTGAGCGACATGCGGTGAAGGACAGTTTTTATCGTCTACAGGAACTGCAGCAACCAAGAATTTTCTCAACTGAACATCAGATTGAATTATATCGGGATGATCAACCAGGAGATTTTATTCCTACTACGTTGGAAATCGAAGGCTATACAGTTACTTCCTTTTACGATAAAGTGATTGATATACCGTTGGATAACTAACGGAGAAGAGGAATGTAGTTGAGAAAGTTAACCAGAAGATCAACGGATCAAGCATTGTTTGGGTTTGTGCAGGAATAGCAGAATTTTTTAATGCCTCGCCTTTTCTTGTGAGGATTCTGTTTATGGTCTTACCTGTATCCTTTACTGTATACCTCATTCTTGCGCAACTGTTGCCCAAGAAGATACTTTATTAATGTCATAGGTCAAAAAGAGCAGTTCCTCTAACTGCTCTTTTTGACTTAAAATGAGTTTTCTCACAATTGCAAGCATTTTTTTGTTGGTGATATGATAAGATTCTAACATAGTCTTTTTTTTCAATGAAGGCTATGCTGCTCCTTCATGTAGCAATAAAATAATAGCTAGTACATAGTAGAGATGAGGTGTCCCATTGAACAAATTAACAAAATCATCAACTGATAAGATTTTATTTGGGGTTTGTGGAGGAATGGCAGACTTTTTCAATTTACCCTCGTTGATTGTCAGGCTTCTATTTGTTTTTGTACCAGGATCCATTGCTATCTATTTAATTTTTGCGTTATTTTTACCGAAAAAATCATTATATTGAGCATGCAAGTATGGAGTAGTTTTAGAACTACTCCTTTTTATGGATTGTAATTTTCTTAAATTGAAGGTATTTTTTCGCTACCAGTATGGTAAAATTCTAAGGAGATATCTTTTAAAAATGTAAGCAGAGAGTAGGAAACTGTGTGAAGCAGCAAGAGTTGGAAAGAGGTTTAAAAAATCGCCATGTACAACTGATTGCGATTGGCGGGGCGATTGGAACGGGATTATTTCTCGGGGCAGGAAAATCGATTCATTTAACAGGACCGTCGATTTTATTTGCTTATTTAATTACAGGGATTATTTGTTTTTTAATCATGCGGGCACTTGGAGAACTATTGTTGACGAATTTGAAATACAATTCATTTGTAGACTTTGTGCAAGATTATATGGGCAATATGGCGGCGTTTATAACAGGTTGGACGTACTGGTTCTGCTGGATCTCCATCGCAATGGCTGATTTAACGGCCGTTGGGCTCTATACTCAGTTTTGGTTCCCAAGCGTGCCACAGTGGATGCCGGGGCTCATTGCGCTCGTTGTGTTGCTACTGATGAACCTTGCAACGGTCAAATTGTTTGGCGAAATGGAGTTTTGGTTTGCTTTAATTAAGGTCATTGCGATTTTAGCACTCATTGTCATTGGTGGTTTTATGATTTTTAAAGGATTTACAACTGATGCTGGGACAGCGAGCCTCTCTAATTTATGGAGTCACGGCGGCTTGTTCCCGAATGGAATGACAGGCTTTATTCTATCTTTCCAGATGGTGGTATTCGCCTTCGCGGGCATTGAATTGGTGGGGTTAATGGCTGGGGAAACAGCGAACCCGGAAAAAGTCATTCCAAAGGCTATCAATAATATTCCTGTTCGGATTTTAATTTTCTACATCGGGGCATTGACAGTCATTATGAGTATTTATCCATGGGATGCCATTAATCCATTGGAGAGTCCTTTTGTTCGGGTCTTCATGGCGGTTGGGATCACCGCGGCAGCAGGTGTCGTTAACTTTGTTGTTCTGACATCTGCCGCGTCGGCATGTAACAGCGCTGTTTTCAGTACGAGCCGAATGGTTTATTCATTAGCCAAAGACGGTAATGCACCCGTACCTTTTACCAAACTAACGGGTAATAAAGTACCTTCTAATGCATTGTTCTTCTCAACGATTGTCATTCTGATTGCCGTTGTACTGAACTACATCATGCCAGAAGGCGTCTTTACACTCATCACAAGTATCGCAACGGTGTGCTTCATCTTCATCTGGGGCATTACGGTTATCAGTCATTTGAAGTATCGTAAAATGAGACCTGATTTAGCGAGAAAGAGCAAATTTAAAATGCCGTTTTACCCACTTTCCAATTACTTGGTTCTTATTTTCCTAGCATTCGTGCTTGTTGTGCTAGCACTGGCAGAAGATACACGCATCGCGTTGTTCGTCACGCCTGTTTGGTTTATTTTACTGATTGTGATTTATAAGATGCGGGGGATTCGGAACTGACAATAAGGACTGTTGCTATTTATACTAGCAATGGTCCTTTATTTTGATGAAAATAAAAATGACCCACGTCCTTCCGAAATTGGAAAGACGTCTAATGGAAATGAGTTCACTTTAGATGAGTATCTTCGTATTGAAGCCGCCTATATCGATATAGTGATCCATTTTTTCAGCGCTAACAACCTGGATTCATTGCGAATGCAACAATGTTCCACGGTAAATATTTCATCGAAGAACGACAATCCATCTTGTTCAATCCAGCATTCAATGATGTGCAAGTAGCAGTAGATAAGATTCTCACGACCCCTTACCTACATGATGATCTTTTTTGCCAATAAACCAAGCACTAATCCTAGCAATATGGAAGCTAAAGTCCCCAATAAGAAGTATTCAGCCCAATTACGATCATCTAATTGTTTGAACCGCGCAATCGACTTTGCCGCAATAATGAAAGCAATCGATGGATACGCACCTACAATCGTTAATGAAATCACTAGTAATCTTTCTACATAGCCAATTAATCTTCCACGTGAAGGTAGGGGATTGGAATAGGTAGGGTAATGGTATTGCTCAGTGAAATTACTATCAATCTTAGGCGGATGACTAGATTTTGCCTCCGTTAATTGATTATTAAGCGTAAATTTGCCTTCGAAATTTGCAAATTCTGAAGGCAGCGAGCCTACCAATAAATTTATAATGTGTCCACTCACACTTGTAGCCAAAATAAAAAGAATGACAATAAAAAGAAATGTATTGAGCACGTCTAAACTGCTGATTTCATTCTCCTCACTGAGCAATTGTAGTAATCGTGTCACTATCTTTGGCGCGGTCATATGAAAGAAAACCATACAAGTGATAAGCAACATCGTAATATGTAATAGCTGATCTGCTAGGAAAAACCATAACTTCTTTAAACTGTTACTGTCTTTTGCTTTGATGGTGTCCAACAGCTTTATTTTCAATATATCAATCACTAGATGCGACATGACAATAAAGGCTAAGGGGAATAAAAGATAGCTGAATATATTCGTAAAGTGATGAGAATAGCCCCAGATGATTACAAGTACTAGACCAGTTGTCAGTAGATGGTGGAGCATATGCTTCTTTAAATTCTTCATCTTGTTTTTCACCATGGCATCCGTTTGTAGCCAAAAGTCAGCTACTAAATGAGCAAGAAGTAAAAATAAGACTATCACCGTTTCTTCCTCCATTTCTAATCAATTGAAAAATACTCATGAAGATTAGCGCTCACACTCCGCTTGATATTCTGTTGCAGTTGATTGTTGATGACTTGTTGAGCATGTTCGCTTTCTGGTTGCAACGAATTCAATACTTTGACAACATCATTAAATGCACTTGTAATAGATTCAAAATTCCCTTTTTTTAAATGACTTGAAATAGTGGATGCAGACCGACCAAGATAATGACTTATTCTATTTTGTTGGTCAAGGACGAGAAACAAAGAACAGACAAGTGACTGAATAGCTGTTTGTTCATTTATTTGATCTTGTTGTAATTTTAAAATCATATTTAATAACGTCTCAAATTGACTTCTAAAGAGGTGATAGCCTTCAGAGGAGCTTACATGTAAAAAATCAGTTAACTCAAAATTAAATTGGTCCCTTTTTTGCTCTTGCTGTTTGAGCGTATCGTTGGCATATCTCGCTTGCTTCATGAAAGGATGAATCCAAGTCTCGATATCGATAGCATTGATGTCTTCTTGAAGTTCGCCAAACGAAAGGCCAAAATAGGGTTTATGGTCTTTGAATGCCCATATTTGACTAATGTAAAAGGCCAGTGTGTAAGCTGTTCCATAGCCACTACTGACGACCACAATCTCATCACCAGAACGATGGATGACTTGAGTCGTTGTGATATCCTTCGTCCAGTCAGCTATTCTTTTTTCTACATGATGAAGATACTTACTTAGTTCACCGCCAATGTCTCCTTTGGAAGAATTGCTTACGTCCATAATAAAAACAGAAACTGGGTAAGTCATATAAATCTCCTCTCAACTGATTTGTAGTAAATTGCTGGTTAAATCATTACATTAATTCGTCTATACAAACGAATATAACATCATTTCGTCTATCCAGTCAAACTTATTTGAAATTCTGCTGTATAGACGAAATTAGGCAGCACTCATTGAGCTAAAGGTGACATAGGGCTGAGATAAGATGGTTAACGGGAAAGATACCTATCCGAATCGAAAGTTCCCGAAAAATAATTCATTTGACAAGCGGACACAGCATAAGGTAATATCATCCATAACAAAAACATACATTTTCGTTGACGAGACCAAGTACTGTTTGAAACTGTTCCCCAGAGAGCCGGTAGATGCTGAAAGCCGGTGTTCAGTTCATGCACGAAAATCCTCTCTGAGAAATCAAGCTGAAACGAAGTAAGCTTGAACGGGTGTCTACCGATAAAAGGAACGCGTATGATTGTACGTGGCTAAGTGCTATTGAGAAACGAAAGTTTTCAATAGAATTAGGGTGGTATCGCGGTTAAACCCGTCCCTTTCCATAGGGACGGGTTTTTTTGTATGTATTTTTATCCAATAAGTGAAGAATGGAGCGATATCAGATGAAAAAAGAAACGGTTCAACAACGTGAACAGCGCATTCAACAGCAATGGGAACAGCAGCGTACGTTTGAGCAGTCCATCGAAACAAGAGAAGGGAGGCCTTCCTTTGTATTTTACGAAGGGCCACCCACAGCAAATGGCTTACCACATGTTGGGCATGCCTTGGGACGTACGATTAAAGACGTGGTCGCCAGATACAAAACGATGACAGGTCGCCAAGTCCTTCGCAAAGCAGGCTGGGATACGCACGGATTACCGGTTGAATTAGGTGTCGAAAAGCAATTAGGTATTTCTGGAAAAAGTGACATTGAAAACTATGGCGTTGAGGCCTTTATTGAAAAATGTAGGGAAAGTGTTTTTGTCTATGAAAAGCAGTGGCGAACATTTACGGAGCAGCTTGGCTATTGGGTAGACATGGAGGATCCTTATGTCACATTAAACAATTCTTATATTGAAAGTGTGTGGAATATCTTAGGGACGATTCATGATAAAGGCTTGCTGCATAAAGGACATCGCGTATCGCCCTATTGCCCGAGCTGTCAAACATCACTGAGTTCACATGAAGTCGCACAGGAATATAAGATGGTGAAGGATTTAACGGCCACAGTGAAGTTCAAGATTCGAGATCGGGCCAATGAATATTTTCTTGGTTGGACGACAACGCCTTGGACATTACCTGCCAATGTGGCATTAGCTGTCCATCCGACGATGAAGTATGTGCGTGCGCAGCAAGGCACTGACATCTTCATCGTGGCAGAATCGCTAGCTGCAACTGTGTTAAAAAAGGATTATGACATTCTCTCTGTTCATTTTGGGGCGGAGTTAAAAGGTCTGTCGTATAGTGCTCCATTCGAGTTTGTAGAAGTAGCAATCGGACATCAGGTAGTGGAAGCTGATTATGTCACAGAGGACAGTGGTACAGGAATTGTGCACATTGCACCGGCATACGGAGAAGACGATTATCATGTCATTCAAGAAAATGGTTTCTCTTTTGTCAATGTGGTCGATGAAAAAGGGCAATATACGGCGGAAGTCCCTGCTTTTCAAGGGCGTTTTGTCAAAGACTGCGATGTCGATATCATTCGTTATCTTGCGGATAAGGGCTTGTTATACAGCAAAGAAAAATTTGAACATAATTATCCGCATTGCTGGCGCTGTGATTCACCGCTGTTGTATTACGCTAACGATAACTGGTTTATCAAAACAACGGCTTTACAACAGCAGTTCATCGACAATAACGCAGAAGTGACATGGCATCCTGAGCACATCAAACAAGGTCGATTCGGCAATTTCTTGGAGCAAATGGTGGATTGGAATATTAGCCGAGAACGCTATTGGGGAACGCCGCTCAATGTCTGGCAATGTGACGACTGTCAGCATGAGCACGCACCTAAGAGCATAGCAGAACTAAGGAAACTGTCCATTCATCCATTCGCAGATGAGCTCGATTTGCATAAACCGACCGTTGATCGCATCAAGCTTCGTTGTTCGGCTTGTGAAGGAGAAATGTCCAGAACGCCTGAAGTCATCGATGTGTGGTTTGATAGTGGCTCCATGCCGTTTGCGCAATATCATTATCCATTTGAAAATGAGGACCTATTTAACAAGCAATTCCCGGCGGATGTAGTTATAGAAGGTATTGATCAAACAAGGGGATGGTTTTACAGCTTACTAGCCGTATCGACGTTATTTAAGGGGCAGTCTCCGTACAAACGTGTCCTATCACTGGGCCATATTTTAGATGAAAACGGGCAGAAAATGTCCAAAAGTAAAGGGAATGCGCTCGATCCGGTCGATTTGATTGAAAAGTACGGTGCAGATGCATTGCGCTGGGCATTAGTCGTTGATAGCGCGCCTTGGAGCTCCAAACGTTTTTCACAACGTATCGTCCAGGAAGCGAAATCGAAATTAGTCGATACGTTAGACAATGTGTATAGCTTTTACGCCCTGTACGCTAAGTTAGATGGCTATGCGTTCGGAAAAGGTACTGTTACTCAATACAATAAATTAGACGAGTGGATTCTCTCTCGCTTACACAGCACTATAAAGGCGGCCAGTGCTCATTTAGAGGACTATCATTTTACCAATGCAGCAAGGGATATAGCCCAACTAGTCGAGGAGGTTAGTAATTGGTACGTTAGACGATCCAGAGAGCGCTTTTGGGCGAGTGACATGAGTCCTGATAAGGCGGCAGCTTACGCGACACTATACGAAGTCCTGACAAAAACGAGTCAATTGCTGGCACCTTTCACGCCTTTCATGGCTGAAGATATCTATTTCAACTTAACAGGAGATAGCGTACACCTATCTGATTATCCAACTTATAACCCAAATCTGATCAATGAATCATTAGAAAATGAAATGGCAGCGGTTCTGCAAATCGTTGAGTTAGGGAGAAGTATTCGCAACACGACTGCATTAAAGGTAAAACAACCGTTAGCAAGCATTTCTGTCTTAAGTGCACAACAGGCGGTGAACTGGGCGGCGTACCAGGACATCATCATGGATGAATTGAACGTCAAACAATTCTACAAAGTCGATGATGAAATTCAGTTTGCAGCTACCAAACTGAAATTAGATTTCAAAAAATCAGGTGCTAAGTTCGGTAAACAATCCAACATCGTCCATACATGGCTGCAACAATTAACGAATGAAGAGTCTGTGGCGTTTACAAAAGCGGGCTACGGAAAAATGGTGACAGCTTCAGGTGAAGTGGTCACAGTATCCATTGAGGACGTACTCGTCGAGAAAATGGCGAAAGAAGGCTATTCCTCAGCAGCAAATGGAGCCTATACTGTTACGTTAGATGTTGGTTTAACAACGGAGCTGATTCAAGAAGGAACGGCTCGTGAATTGATTCGGGCAATACAAGCGTATCGAAAGGAATTGCAGTTACCGATTAATATGCGTATTGATATTGAGGTCTGTGCAGAGGCAGCGCTACGTGAGGTTATTGAAAAGTTTGCGTTTTTATTGCGGGAAAACTTACTGATGCGTCATTTATATATGAGAAATCACGTTGTTAATGGTTCCGAAATGACGATAGGGGAACACACGGCAGTCATTCAGCTTTTGCCGATTAGCTAACTTTTCTATTTGAGGGGGATTAAAAAATGTTCACATTTAAAGTAGATGACAACATAGAAATTGAATTATTACAACAACAGCATAAAGAAGAACTATTTCATTTAATCGATAAAAGTAGAGAACATTTGCGCAAGTGGCTACTCTGGGTAGATAAAAGACAATCAGCAACGGATTTTGAGCCGATCATTCCGATATGGCTAACCAATTATGCAAATAATAATGGATTTGATGCCGGGATTAGGTTTAATGGCGAGCTAGTTGGTATGATAGCTCTTCATTATATTGACTGGAAAAACAAAGCGACTAGTATCGGCTATTTTTTAGCCGAGGAGGATCAAGGGAAGGGAATTATAACCAAGTGTGTTAAAGCATTGATTGACTATCTTTTCGGGGTTTTAGATCTGCATAGAATTGAAATACAATGTGCAATCAATAACTCAAAAAGCATTGCTATACCTGAAAGATTGGGGTTTTCTAAAGAAGGTATAAAAAAAGATGGGCAATGGCTATATGACTATTATGAGGATATTGTTACGTATAGCTTGTTGAATAAATGATTAACGTTTGTGAATTAACGTTTGTGATAGGAAGGGAGCAAAAGGGATTTGACAACAATAGGGTTAATCAGACATGGAATTACGGAGTGGAATGAACTAGGCAAGGCGCAAGGCGTATCTGATATCCCCTTGAATAATATAGGAAAGCAGCAGGCATTCGCACTTGCCAATAGACTTTCTTTAGAACAAGAATGGGATGTCATCATTACGAGTGATCTATCACGCGCCATTGAAACTGCACAAATCGTTTCAACTACACTACAATTGCCCGTTAGTATTCATGATGAAAGAATTCGTGAAATCGACTGCGGTGAAATTGAAGGAACAACCGAAGTCGAAAGGATCAATATATGGGGAAGTAATTGGCGAGAAATAGACCTGGGAATGGAAAAGTATGAGCTTGTATCCAACAGAGGGTTGGCATTTTTAGAAGAACTCGTGATGACTTATAAGGATAAGCGAGTATTGGTAGTGAGTCACGGGGCTCTGATAGGCCTTACTTTACAGCATTTACTACCAGAGCAATTCTCAAAAACATCTATCGACAATACATCCATAACGATACTAACAAATAACGAAAATACATGGAGCTGTCCGCTTTATAACTGCACAAAACATTTGGGTGAATAATTCATTTTCTATCGCTCTAATCGCTTTCCTTCCTGTACATCGGACGAATGCTGTATAGTATCCTTTATAAGAGATTCCATAAAGGAAGGATGAGCTTAGTTGAAATTTGTAAAAGTGCTGTTTGGAATAGTCGTTGTTATTGGTGTGCTAGGCTTTTCTACTTACTATTTCGGAACAAAAATCATCGCCGATCAGGTAATGGATCATGTGGCGGTAGAGCTCAATGATAGTGGTCAACTTAACAGCATTAAGCAAGAAATCAAAAATGATCCGCAGCTGCAGGCATTTATTGAAGAAGGTAAAAATGTAGATAGTAGCACGTTACCATTTCAAACAAAAGATCAAGCAGTGAGGGTATTGATTAAAAAGTTCAATGTAAGTGAGTTGCAGGAGCTCCAGTCGAAAGCTCAAAGTGGCTTAACAGCGGCGGAGAAGCAGCAGTTACTCCAGGACATTGAAGGTAAGCTAACGGATGAAGAATTGCTTGCCTTGAAGGTACTGGCTTACAAGGAACTATCACAGACTAAATAAGCAGTGTAGGGCAGACCCATTAGCTGGTTTGCCCTACTTTTTTATAGTAAAAATGCCGAATTTACGACACTGGAACATTTGTTCTCATAGGTAAAAATGGATTTATGGGGTGACAAACCTTATTTAATTGTTAAAGGGGAGAAATAGGAGCTTTTTGCTCGATAAATAGATAAAAAATAGAGTTTATTCCACGTTCAAAACATATGTTCCTATCGCTGTATTTGGGCATATTTTTTGAAACTTTCTATTGTTATTGAAGTCTACTATGGATAAAGGGGCTTGGAACTTTATGAAAAAAATTTATTTATAGCTCTAGCATCACTATTTCTATTAATGGGATGCCAAGAAAATCCTCGCGATAGTATTACACTGTATGAGATTTTATCTTCTTTTAAAGAACAAAAACTTGAACTTCAGAACAGTCGAGTGAAATTGCCAATGTGGCAATTGGTAGATCGAAAATTAGTTTATACACCAATTAGTTCAAGAATATCGTTCCGAACAAATATCAGCAAAGCAATTTTAGAATCGCTGCAAATAATGGCTAAAGAAACGAATAATCCTGTGAACTATTTGCTTGAAAATAGTTACCAAGGGGGACCTAAATAAAAAGGGTCCCTTTTATTTGAAAATATTTTAGTTTACATAATATATATTATCATAAGTTACGTATCATTGAATAAGTATACTTGAAACAGTGAGATAAAATGAAGAAATTACTTACTTTATTAATTCTCATTAAATCTTATCACGTTTTAAGACATGAATTTTAACGGCCTTAGCAAATATGTTTATCACATTAAGCAATCATTTTCACAAAATTAAAAACCGTTCTAAAAGCAATTAAAGCACTTTTAAGACGGTTTTCCGATTTCATTTCCCTTGTCTTACATTTCGTAATAATAACGATAATACAAAACCAATTATTGCAATGACTAACCCGAATGTTATCGAATTTTGCACACCTTGAATCGCCCCTTCTAACTGTGCCGCTACTGAATCGCCGTTTTCATTTACATAATTAGCCGTACTAATCGCCATGATTGTAATCGCCACTGCTGTACCAATCGCACCAGCTACCTGCTGTAATGTATTCATAATGGCTGTGCCATCTGGATACAACTGTTTAGGAAGCTGATTTAGCCCATTTGTTTGCGCAGGCATCATCGTTAATGTAATACCGACAAACATAATAATATGGAATGTAATGATAAAGTATATAGATGTTGTCCCGTCAATGGTACGTAGAGCAAACAGCGCTACCATGCTCATAAATAGGCCACCAGGCACCATCACACGTGGCCCGAAGCGATCAAACATATTACCTGCCACAACAGACATAAAGGCATTAATAACACCACCTGGAAATAGAGCTAAACCTGCAATGACAGGCGTTATTAGTAAAATATTTTGCAAATAAATCGGTAGTAACACCATCGTCGATAAAATCATCATCATACAAATCACAATGATCGCTAGACCCATGTTGTACATGCGGAATGTAAATACTCGTAAATTCAGCATCGGTTGTTCCATCTTCATTTGTCGGAATCCAAAAAGCACTAAGGCAAGTAAACCAATACCAATCGATACGAGTACTTCTGTTGTCATAAATGTGCCCAGTTTTCCTGAAATACTAAAGCCGTAAACAATACTACCAAAACCTATTGTGGAAAGCAGTATCGATAAGATATCAAATTTCATAGGTTTTACTTCACTGACATTTTGGATAAAACGTAAACCAAATAACAAAGAGAATACTAAAAACGGTAAGCTAAACCAAAATATATAGTGCCACGATAACTGATCAATAACCAAACCAGCAATCGTTGGCCCAATTGCCGGTGCAAAAATAATAACAAGGCCAATCTTCCCCATTGCCGCTCCACGTTTGTTAATGGGATAAACCAGTAAAACCACCTGCATCATCACAGGTAAAATAATGGCCGTCCCAGCTGCTTGTATAATTCGCCCCAACAATAAAATAATAAACGTTGGTGAAATCGCTGAAATGACCGTTCCTACAATCGAAAATACGAGCGATGCTATAAACAACTGCCTAGTCGTAAAGCGCTGCATTAAAATAGCTGATATCGGCACTAACACCCCAAGTGTAAGTAGATAGCCCGTTGTTAACCATTGAATCGTTGGTGCATCTGAGCTAAAATCAGCAATTAGTTGTACAAAAGCCATATTCAAAGCCGTTTCATTAAACAGCCCGATAAAGGTCGCAATTAAAAAAGCGCTGATTATTTTAACGCGCTGTTCATATAAATCATTTTTCATCTTAATTTTGTTCCTCCCTAAAAAAACTACTTCCCCACTTTACCATAAAATACTATTGGAAAATAGCACGCTTGTTTAACCAAAAAAATTAAAACCACGTAAATTCTCATGATGATGCTATTTCTATAAGATGCGTGCAGTCTCCTCGTCAACAATTTTCAGATGAATATTTCGCGAGTTTCCGCCTTCAATATGTTTGGGGACTTCCGACACGTCAAGTAACTCCATAAGTTGAATAGACTTTTTTCGATTGCCTTCTATCGTTATCCTATATGGACCGCCTAAATTCATGAGCGACTCCATTCGTACTTCATCTTCCATGAAAAATGAATCTAAAAACTCCAACTCAAATGACACCGCTTCATTGCTACGATTATGTAACATAAGGTTACACTGCCCATTTAATAAGTCTTCTTTCACATAGTCAAAATTACATGTGCCATTGCGGTCATAAGAGATTGCCATAATGCCACTTGCAAACGTTTCTTGGTATAACGTAATTAGAACACTTGGTAAAAATGCGTATACGATGACAACGATTGCTATCGTTCTAAAATGATATTTCTTTAACCCAATAACAAGTAAAGTCATGGCGATAATAAACAAAACTGAACCAATTATACCAAGCACCATATAGCCATCTGGATTGCGGATTGGAAACGACATGAATGTGACACGCGCATCTAACATTTCATTATTGGGAAATGGGAAATATAAATACGTACATATACATAAAATAACGGCTGAACTAATGAGTGCTGCTTTATTTCTTATCATCTTAATCCTCCCTCTATCTAACCTAATGTAATTCACAACGAGAACCACCCTACAAGGCTCATAGAAACCGTCCCGTCTAATAATGAACTTATCCCCGCAATACTGACGATAAGCCTGTACATTTGATTAGACAGCCCTAAAATTCTGCTTGAAAAACGTGACTTCCTGAGAATACAAAGCAAAGGCAATCATAAGTGCGGTTTGAAACAATAAATAGATTTTCACAAAGTACCGACCTTGCCAATCAGTAGCTAACATCTAGAATGTTCGTCTTCCCCTTTTTCTCCCCTTTTCATTTATTGAGGATCGGGAATATATCATTAGTTAAAGCGTAAATTGAGTGCGAGTAGTATCTTTATATATGCACTAACGAGGTGTAATAATTGATATTTTTATACATATTTTTAAATCATTGGACTTGCAAGAAAGTCGTTTGCATTCATGAACCTTTACTTTCCCATTTGAAAACACCGCAGGAAGTTAAAATTCTTCTGCGGTGTTTTTCAGTTGCTCTAATATAATTATCTTTGTGTTACAGAACGAGAAAAATTGCCCGTAATACTCTTTCTACATATTTTCTCAAATTATGTATTAATCAAAATAAATCTTTTCATCAAATTCATCCGCCTGGCATAATATTATTTTACTAAGCGAATGCGAATCTATCTTATAAATACAGTGAACAGGAGAACCATTTTTAATAGTATTCCCTTCTGAGGATTTTAAATTTAGTAGTGTATTTGGTGCGTATAAGTCACTATGTGTTCGAATTCCTTTATCAAATGATAAATCCAAATACACGGTTCTGTTATCGATTATAGAATCAGTACATTTCGTCAGATGATCTAAACAACATTGTGAAGGTCTCATTAGGATGTTATTCAAGTCTAATGGTTAATCTCACTATATGCATTCTAGCTACTGAAAAACTCACTATTCATGCTTCTTGCTAAATATCTGACTACAAAGCAACAGGGCTATGATTAGCGCAATACTTATAAATCCAATAGCCACCGTTTGCACGGAGAACCATTCCCCTATGTTAGCATAACAAACTTTTGTATCAAAGCCACTCCGAGTGGATACATAACTGCGAATAACTAGAACGATATAAAAATTTGAATTCGCATGATTCAGTGGATAAATCCTGTACATCAGCTTATAATTAGGAATAGAGAGGGGTCGTTTATTATGAAGCAAATTCAATTAAATTCTCCTGAATTTAACCGCGTATTAAAAAACATGCAGCTTGAAAATTTAAATTTAAGTCACTCCCTACAACAAAAGGCTCTCGAAATCGTCAATTCAGGAATCATAATAACTCCAGCTTTGATTAAGGAAGCTTTAGCGAATGGCAAAGTACAATGAATTTGAAAATGACGATTATCTTTTAAAGACAAATCTGTTAAGTATAACTGATTTCACCGAGCTTGAGCAGGCTGAAGCGTTTACCTTTTCAATGCGTGCAACACAAATTGAGCAAGGTGTATACAACATTACTGCTTTTTCGCTCGAAGATTTTGTTGGGCTTCACCGGCACCTTTTCCAAGATATCTACGCGTTTGCAGGACAATTTCGAGATGTCCAATTAATGAAAGGCGGCACACGCTTTTGCCAAGTCCAATTCATGGATGGATACGCTTCTGGTTTATTTACTCAACTAACCAATGAGCCAACTTGGGACTCTATTGAATATGCAGCTAAAAGATTGGCTTATTTTAAATCAGAACTGAATATGCTACATCCATTTCGCGAAGGCAACGGCCGCACAATCCGTATTTTCTTACAATCCTTTGCAAAGCAGAAAGGATTCTTATGGACATACGACAAAATGGATCGTGATCAGTACATGCAAGCTATGATTCGAGCAGTGACGAGTGAAGATTTACTTGAACAGCTATTGCTCAATACTTTAACTTTATTAGAATAAACACGAACGAAAATTCCAACATGGACAATTCGTTTTTCTTTTATTACCAAAAAACACCGCAGAAAGTGAACTACTTTCTACGGTGTTTTTTTCGGTTGTCCAAATAAAATATTACCTTTTTCATTTGCATCATGAACAATAACCACTATTCATACACTCTTCACACCACCAAAGATTAGTTTGTAGCCACTATCTTGTACATCCTTTATGTCGATGCTTATTGGACGGTACGGGAATGGATAATTGGTTGGAAAGTAGACTAAGTGCGAGTGCTATCTCATATATGCACTAACGAGGTCTTATATATAAACTTTTTATACATGTTATTTAGAATGATTAGAAAATAATGTGGTTGTTGGTATGAAAATGATAGACCAAATTCACGATTTTATACTTTCTGACGTAAAAAAACGCTGAAAGTTAGATACTTTCAGCGGCTTTTTGTTTAGGTTGCTCTAATACAATATTTCTTTTTTTCATTTGCATAAAGAACAATATTGTCATGCTGACACTAATCAATCCGAATACAATAACCATCGATTGAAGTCCGATAATATCGAGAAATGCACCTGCCGACAATAAAACGACCTGGAACATGACGCGTTCTAGCATATTGCGGAACGAGAAAAATCGACCGTGGTACTCTTTCGGCATTTGTTTCTGAAAAATAACCATGGCTGTTGGGAAAAAGCAGCCTAATGAAAAGCCTAGGACAGCAAAAGCACTTAAAGTAATAGCCGTACTGTCTACAAAAAATAGCATAAATTCAGCAACGGCTACCATCGTTGCGAAGAAAAATAGAATCGTTGTCGTATTCCATTTAGATGAAATATACTTCACTGCAAAGGATCCGACCATAAAAGCAATTCCTTCAAATGTGTAGATAAGCCCTTTAATAGACGCCGAATCTTGGATAATACTAATATTAATTACAAGAAGATTGAATGACCCAATAAAAAGCAATGGAATAAGCGTCATAACTAGCGTCATGCCGACAGCTGGATAAGCTTTCAACACCGGAAACACTTCCATGAAGCCGCCTTTGTCGCCCGCAGTTTTCACTTTAGCCTCTCTTGCCTCCCCTTCGTCAATGCGCAGCATTAACGTGAAAATAAATAGTCCGCCATAGGCAATCATAGATACCCAGTACAACGACGCCAATGACCAGTAAACGAGCATGATGCCCGCTAATGCGGTTCCAGCGACACGTGCAATGGTCGCAACGTTCATATGAAGCCCATTCATCGTCAGTAAATCGTCATCTTTGACAACGAGCGGTATCGCTGCTTGCAGTGCTGGAAAATAGAAAGTAGCCGCTAATTGGATACTGATCATAAAGGCGACCATCCACCAAACAGATCCGGTTGAGATAGCAATTAGCATAAAGACAACACTAAACATCCGCCCGAAGCCCGCTATCAACAAGACAGTCTTTTTCCTGGACTGATCAATGACTTTACCAGCAATCGGACCCGTAATGATTCCCGCTAGCAAACCGACTGACATAATAAGTGCTTTGATAAAATCAGAAGGGATTTTTTCTTGCATAAACTCTAGATTGCCAATAATGCCGGTCCACAACCCTAAACCTGCGATCATTTCCCCTGTTAAAATGATCCAAATGTTTCTATTTTTCCACATAACTCTATCCCCGTTCTATTATTTCGCCTATCGAACTATTATATAGGAGACACGAAAAAAAGTCACGAGGTTTTATCCTCGTGACTTAGTAAAGTACACAACGTATTCGGAAAACTAAGCAACGTTTTCAACAAACTAGACAACATTTTCGAAAAACTACCCTAGCATCCTTATTCAACTACCGCCTTCGGATCCTTATAAATATGCGTCACATTGCCGTCTTTTTTCTCATCCGTTATCGTACTACCATTCGAGTAGCGATCAGTTGGGCGTAATGATCCCGCAACGATGGCAAATTTATTATCTTTTTCGGTTGCCAACACAATAATTTCATCAGTCGTCACCATTTTAGCACCGATAACGCGGTAAGAATTTGATTTTAATTCTTTCAGGACAACGACACCGCGCTGTGCACGCGCTCCTCTATCTAGCTCTTTCAAGCTCATTCGTTTCACGGTTCCGCGCTGAGTCGCTAGTAAGACAGAAGCACCGTTATCTTGAATGACTTCCATCGCCACAACATGGTCTTCATCTTTCAAATTGATGCCTTTTACACCTGCTGTACGAATACCGGTTACAGACAGTTCTTCAAGTTGGAAACGCAGTGCATAGGCCTGATGTGTAAAGAGGATAATGTCCTCGTCTCCTGTAACAAGTCGAGCATCTACCATTTGGTCGTCTTTTTTTAGCCCCATTGTTTTGAACGTCCTCGAATAGCGCTGGACTTGATAATCTGCCAGTTTTGATAGTTTGACTAAACCGTTTTTGGATGAAGTCAAAATACATGCTTCTTTATCAAAGCTTTCCAGTCCGATGGCAGCAATAATCGATTCGTTATGCTCAAGCGCAATGATACTGGAAATATGCTGGCCGAGATCTTTCCATTTGATATCCGGTAATTCATGCACAGGTTGGTAGAGATAATTCCCAGCTGATGTGAACAATAGCAAATGATGGCGCGTATTCATTGGCGCTTCTAACAAGCTATAATCGGATTCCTTCATATCTTGCCCTGCTCCGTTTGAAGCACCGTAAGAACGGACGCTTGTCCGCTTGACATAGCCATCTTTCGTTACGGAGACAATGACTTCTTCACTCGGCACAAGAATATCAAGATCGACTTTAATTTCTTCGATTTTTTCCTCAATCACAGAACGACGTGGCTCCGCAAATTGCTTACGAATCGCGATGAGTTCTTTTTTAATAACTGATGACAGCTTTTTATCACTTTTCAAAATAGCATCAAGCTGTTCAATCAGCTTGCGAAGTTCAGCGTCTTCTTGTTGTAACTCAGTAATATCTGTATTCGTTAGTCTGTAAAGTTGAAGCGAAACAATAGCCTCCGCCTGGATTTCAGAAAATGAAAACTTGGCAATCAAATTATTTTTCGCATCGCGTTTATCTTTTGATCCACGAATGGTTTTGATGACTTCATCCAAAATAGATAAAGCTTTCATAAGCCCTTCTACGATATGTAGGCGGTCTTGTGCTTTTTGAATGTCATACTGTGATCTGCGTGTGACCACTTCTTTCTGGTGCCCAATATAAGCGTCTAGCAGCATCGGGAGTGACATCAGTTTTGGTCTGCGGTCAGAGATAGCAATCATATTAAAGTTATACGTCACTTGTAAGTCCGTGTTTTTCAACAAGTATTGCAAAATACCATTGCCATCGATATCTTTTTTCAGTTCGATGACGACACGAAGACCTGTACGATCTGATTCATCCCGTACATCGGCAATACCGTCTAATTTACGATCCAGACGGAGCTCGTCCATTTTCTTAACCATATTCGCTTTGTTGACGTCATAAGGAATTTCTGTCACAACAATTTGTGATTTACCGCCTTTTAATGGTTCAATAAACGTTTTTGCACGGATGATGAAACGTCCTTTACCCGTCTCGTAAGCCGTTTTAATGCCGTCCGTTCCTTGGATAATACCTCCCGTTGGGAAATCAGGTCCTTTGATGACCGTCATTAATTCATCGACAGAAACGTCCGGGTTATCCATACGCATGAGTACAGCATCTAAGGTTTCATGCAGCGCATGCGGCGGAATATCCGTTGCATAGCCTGCTGAAATGCCCGTTGAACCATTGACGAGTAAGTTTGGAAAGCGCGCAGGTAAAACAGTCGGTTCCGGCTCCGTATCATCGAAGTTAGGGATAAAATCGACTGTGTTTTTAGTGAGATCTCGCATCATTTCGCCCGCAATCGCGGATAACCGTGCTTCTGTATAACGCATGGCAGCAGCGGAGTCACCGTCGACAGAACCGTTGTTGCCGTGCATTTCAATCATCATATGACGCAGTTTCCAGTCCTGGCTCATCCGCACCATTGCTTCGTAGACGGACGAATCACCATGAGGATGATAGTTACCGATAACGTTCCCTACTGTTTTAGCGGATTTACGGAACGCTTTGTCATGTGTATTGCCTTCATGGAACATGGCATACATAATCCGTCGCTGAACAGGCTTTAGCCCATCTCTTGCGTCCGGTAATGCCCGGTCCTGAATGATGTATTTACTATAACGACCAAATCGGTCACCAATCACTTCTTCCAAGGGTAGATCCTGGTAACGTTCTTCTAAAGTCATTCAAAGTCCCCCTCGACGTGCAAAAATTCATTGTCCAAAATATTATGTTCTTCCTGCATACCGAAGTCGACGTTTTCTTCAATCCAACGTCGTCTTGGCTCTACTTTATCACCCATCAATGTTGTGACACGGCGTTCGGATATTGCATTATCTTCGATTGTCACGCGGATTAGCGTTCGTGTTTCCGGATTCATCGTTGTATCCCATAGCTGATCGGCGTTCATTTCACCAAGCCCTTTATAGCGCTGGAGCATATAGCCTTTACCGATCTTCTTCATGGCTTCATCCAAATCGGCTTCTGTCCATGCATAGGCGAGCTTCTCGCTCTTCCCTGCCCCTTTAAACACCTTGTAGAGGGGTGGTAATGCAATGTACACTTTGCCTGCTTCAATAAGTGGTTTCATATAGCGATAGAAGAATGTCAGCAGTAACACTTGAATATGTGCCCCGTCCGTATCGGCATCCGTCATAATAATGACTTTGTCATAGGCAATGTCTTCTACTTGGAAGTCCGAGCCTACGCCGCCCCCAATCGCATGAATAATCATATTGATCTCTTCGTTTTTTAGTATATCTTCAAGTTTCGCTTTTTCCGTGTTAAGTACTTTCCCTCGCAACGGCAAAATCGCTTGGAATACGCGGTCACGACCTTGTTTGGCAGATCCTCCCGCAGAGTCACCTTCGACAAGATACAGTTCATTTTTAGCCGCGTTTCTCGATTGTGCAGGCGTTAATTTACCGGACAATAGTGTATCTGCTCTTTTTCTCTTTTTCCCAGAACGCGCATCCTCACGTGCTTTACGTGCCGCTTCCCTTGCTTGTTGTGCACGAATCGCTTTCCGAACAAGCGACGCACTTAAATCAGCATTTTCTTCAAGAAAATAGAGTAGTTTCTGAGATACGATGGAATCTGTGATACCGCGTGCTTCGCTCGTCCCAAGCTTCCCTTTCGTTTGTCCCTCAAATTGCAAGATTTCCTCTGGTATACGAACGGATACAATGGCCGAAATCCCTTCACGAATGTCCGAGCCTTCCAAATTCTTATCCTTCTCTTTCAATAAACCCGTTTTTCTCGCATACTCATTGAAAACACGAGTCATCGCCGTTTTTGCACCCGTTTCATGAGTGCCGCCGTCTTTTGTCCGCACGTTATTAACAAATGACAAAATCGTTTCCGAATAGCCATCACTGAATTGGAAGGCAAACTCGACTTCAATGTCGTCCGATTGCCCGTCTAAATAAGCAACAGGATGCAGCACATCCTTCTCTTCATTCAGGTAGGAGATAAAGGCCTCGATCCCTGTTTCATAATGAAAAATGTCGTGCTTGTCCGTGCCTTGTTCTTTTAGATCGATTTTAAGACCTTTCAACAAGAATGCAGACTCACGTAAACGTTCACTTAAGGTGTCGTATTGATATTTTAGTACCGAAAAAATAGACGGATCCGGTTTAAAATGGATCAACGTCCCTTTGTCACGTGTTGTGCCAATTTGTTCGAGTGTTGTGACAGGCTTGCCACCTTGTTCAAAGCGTTGGCGAAACTTTTTGCCGTCGCGGAAAATCGTTACTTCGAGCCATTCGGATAAAGCGTTGACAACAGATGCCCCTACGCCGTGAAGTCCACCACTCGTTTTGTAGCCGCCTTGACCAAATTTACCGCCAGCATGGAGAACAGTTAGAATGACTTCTACTGTCGGCTTTCCCGTCGCATGTATTCCCGTTGGCATACCGCGTCCATAGTCTCGGACACTCACACTGCCATCTGTATGAAGCGTTACATCGACTTCTGAGCCAAATCCTGCTAGCGCCTCGTCTACCGCATTATCAACGATTTCATAGACCAGGTGATGCAGTCCACGAGAATCGGTAGATCCTATGTACATACCAGGGCGTTTACGAACCGCCTCAAGGCCTTCTAGTACATGAATCGAATCATCATCGTATTGTATTGTTTCTTGTTGTTTCGTCAAATTACGACCTCCATCAAACGAATGTTCTCTTTTATATAATCGTACTGCTTCACGAGAAGGTTGTCAAATCAACGTTCCCGGAAGCTTGCTCCACTTATTGTATAGAAGAAGATGATTTATTGCAATGATGTTCGTTAAATGACAGGTGGTAAAATCAGATGTTCGTGCATGAAATATTCTAATCCACCACATCAACATTTTAGCAGAAGACAGATAATTCTCTAGCTGAAGCCATTGTAGTGACCACATGGTTCTGCTAAACTGAAATCATATAGAACTATATAAAGGGGTATAGAATGGAAACTATTTTACTTTTACTCATCGCCTATTTACTCGGTTCCATCCCATCGGCACTATGGGTTGGGCAGCTCTTTTACAAAATGGATATCCGCCAGTACGGGAGTGGCAATTTAGGTGCAACCAATACATTTCGTATTTTAGGTAAAAAAGCGGGGATTGCTGTGACACTCATTGATATTTTAAAAGGGACCGCAGCTGTTTTATTATTAACCTTGCCTTTTTTCGAACAAACTAACGTACATCCACTCATTCCAGGAATTATTGCGGTTGTTGGCCATATGTTTCCCGTATTTGCTCGTTTTAAAGGTGGCAAAGCCGTGGCTACATCTGGTGGCGTGCTTTTAGGTTATAATTGGCCAGTTTTTCTTTTACTTTTTATCACGTTCTTTATCGTATTGAAGCTAACAAAAATGGTCTCACTGACTTCAATGCTTGATGCTCTTGTTGGCTTCCTCTACAGCATTTTTCATTATGTTAGAACAGGCGATTTCACACTTATCATTATGATTGGCTTGTTCGCTATCTTTATCTTTTATCGTCACCGAGAAAACATTGGACGTATCAGAGCAGGAACCGAGCCAAAAGTGAAGTGGTTATAATACAATGGAGATAGTAACCGAGAGGCTGGTGTGGGACATTGAAAATTATTTTATCAACTGAAGCGTTGCATTGGTTTACAGAAGAAATGGCTGCCAAAACGGGCGATAGCATCAAGTTTTTTGCTAGATACGGCGGTGCAAGTCCATTACATGCAGGATTTTCACTGGGCGTCAGAATGGAAGAACCTGATGAAGCCGCGGTTCAAACTGAACATAATGGTGTCCAATTCTATATTGAACGTCGTGATGAATGGTATTTCCAAGGGCACGACTTGCACGTTAACGTTGATCCTACAGTAGACGAACTCATTTATTCATATGAAAAAGCGTGAGGCATTGTGCCCTCACGCTTTTTTCATGTCATCTTCACTAGTATTGGCTAGCAAACCAAACCGTTCGAGTTGGTTCGACAAACCTTCTGCCAGCAAAATGTCTCGCTCATGTTTACCGAATAAATCAAAATGAGGATAATCATCTCTCAAGTCAATCCATTCACGCTTTAAGCCGTATTGTTTGCCCCACTGCGCTAACTTATCCAGGTCAGCACAACCGGCCTTGGTGACTGTGTGACAGCCTGGAAAGCGTTCGTCAAGCCAATAATGCGTTAGAAAGGCGATTTCATCGTTGCTGACCGATTTTTTCCATGCAACAAGTTCATCGCGCTTTATGCCAAATGCCATTAGTCGGCCGCTCGACGAACTTCTACATATTTTGCATCCCATTCCGGTGCAATTTTTCGCAGAGACACAGGTCGGAAGTTCTCTTTTTTGACGACAACGTGTTCGGTTGTAGCTGTTGCAGCGAGCGTACCGTCTTCGTGAAGGATTTCATAGCCATATGTCGTGCGCAATCTGCCGTGCGATTCAACCCACGTTCGAACAATTGCCTTCTGTCCATATTTCATTGCCGCCTTATATTGGATAGATAAATCCGTTACAGGCGACACATATCCTTCCGCTTCTAGCCCTGCATATGTAAAACCTAGATCCTCAATCAATTTCGTCCGTCCAATTTCCATCCATACTAAATAGTTAGCATGATAGACAACACCCATCTGGTCTGTCTCTGCATATCTAATTTCAACTTCTTTTTCGCTTGTATACACTACTTGCTCACCTCATTGTTTATTATACAAAATGAACGTGGAAAAAGGTGCCCGAATGAATCGGACACCTTTCAAGTTGTATTAGTTTTCTTTCATTTTATCACGAAGAACCATTTGCAGGATTCCGCCGTGACGGTAGTAGTCAACTTCAACTTCAGAGTCGAAACGTGCAAGCACGTTGAATTCTTTAACAGAACCGTCTGTAGCTGTTGCTGTTACTGTCAGGATGTCGCGTGGTTTTACGCCTTCCGCGATGTTAACGCTAATTGCTTCTTCACCTGTAAGGCCAAGTGTTTCTGCACTATCGCCGTTCAAGAATTGAAGTGGAAGAACGCCCATCATAACAAGGTTTGAACGGTGGATACGCTCGTAGCTTTCAGCGATAACTGTTCTGATGCCAAGAAGGGATGTACCTTTGGCAGCCCAGTCACGTGAAGAGCCCATTCCATAGTCTTTACCTGTGATGATTGCAAGACCTGTACCGTCTTCTTGGTACTTCATAGCTGCATCATAGATTGGTAGGATTTCTTTTGTAGGCCAGTACGTTGTGAATCCGCCTTCTGTACCTTTTGCAATCTGGTTACGGATACGGATGTTTGCGAATGTACCGCGCATCATCACTTCATGGTTCCCACGGCGTGAACCGTAAGAGTTGAAGAAACGTGGGCTAACGCCATTGTCAAGCAAGTATTTCCCTGCTGGCGTATCTTTACCAATAGCGCCTGCTGGTGAAATGTGGTCCGTTGTAATCGAATCGCCGAATTTACCGATAACACGTAGCCCTGAAAGTGCTTGAATGTCAGCTGGTTCTTTTGCAAGTCCTTCGAAAAACGGTGGGTTTTGAATATATGTTGAGTTTTCATCGAAATCGTACAAGGAATCATCAGTTGTTTCGATAGCATTCCATGCTTCGTTTTCTGTGAAGACACGCGCATATTCTTTGCGGAATAGTTCAGGTGTAACCGTTGCTTTCACAACATCCTGTACTTCTTCCGTTGTTGGCCAAATGTCTTTAAAGAAGACATTATTACCTTCTTTATCTTGACCGATTGGATCTTTGTCAAAGTCGATGTTGACCGTTCCAGCTAGTGCGTAAGCTACAACTAGTGGCGGAGAAGCCAAGTAGTTTGCTTTCACAAGTGGGTGGATACGTCCTTCAAAGTTACGGTTACCCGAAAGAACCGATGACATCAACATATCATTGCCCATGATTGCTTTTTCGATTTCTGGAAGTAGTGGTCCAGAGTTACCGATACATGTTGTACAACCGTAACCTACTGTGTTGAAACCGATTTGATCTAGGTAAGTATCTAGACCTGAATCTTTTAGGTAGCCTGTTACAACTTTTGAACCTGGTGCCAATGACGTTTTCACGTAAGCTGGTGGCGTAAGCCCTTTTTCGACAGCTTTTTTCGCAACAAGACCCGCACCTAACATAACGTATGGGTTAGATGTGTTTGTACATGATGTAATTGCTGCGATCGCAAGATCACCTGTTTTAATGTCAACAGAACGTCCGTCTTCGAAGCTAATTGTAGCTGTTTTTTCAAGCTCTTTCGGAGTGAAACCGAAGCCTTGGTTTCCTTCTGGAGCTACAACCGCATCGTTGAATGAACGTTGCATGTCTGTTAGTGGAATCATATCTTGTGGACGTTTCGGTCCAGCAAGATTTGCTACAATTAGAGACAAATCGATTTCAACAACATCTGTGTACGTAGGCTCTTCATTATCAACTGTGAAGAACATATCGTTTTCGACTAAATATTGTTTAACAACTTGGATATTCTCTTCTTCGCGGCCTGTTAAGCGCATGTAGTTAAGTGCTTCTTCGTCGACTGGGAAGAAACCACAAGTTGCACCATATTCAGGTGCCATGTTAGCAATTGTTGCACGGTCTGCAAGTGGTAATTTAGAAACGCCAGGTCCGAAGAACTCAACGAATTTACCAACAACGCCGTGTGCGCGAAGTGTTTGTGTCACTTTCAATGCTAAGTCAGTTGCAGTTGTTCCGTTTGGAAGCTCTCCAACTAGTTTAACACCGATAACTTCTGGAATTGGGAAGTATGAAGGCTGTCCAAGCATACCTGCTTCAGCTTCGATACCACCAACGCCCCATCCAAGAACACCGATACCGTTGATCATTGTTGTATGGGAGTCCGTTCCAACAAGTGTATCTGGGTATGTTTCGAATGTACCGTCTGCGTTTTCAATCGCATGGACAACGTTTGCCAAGTACTCTAAGTTTACTTGGTGAACGATACCTGTTGCAGGTGGTACTGCACGGTAGTTGTCGTAAGCTTTTTGTGCCCAGCTTAGGAACTGATAACGCTCAGCGTTACGCTCGAACTCAAGCTCCATGTTTTTTTGCAATGCATCAAGTGTTCCGTAACGGTCAACTTGTACCGAGTGGTCAATGACTAGATCCACAGGGATTTCAGGGTTGATTTTGTTAGGGTCTCCACCCATTTTCGCCATTGCTGAACGAAGTGCTGCAAGGTCGACAACAACAGGTACACCTGTAAAGTCTTGAAGAATAACGCGTGACGGTTTGAATGGTACTTCTGCTTCCGCGTCCGCATCTTTGCCCCATTTTGCTAGATTTTCAACGTGTTCGTCTTTGATGACATAACCGTCATGTTGACGTAGTACGGATTCAAGTAATACTTTTACGGAATAAGGTAGATTAGAAACTTTTGCGATGCCTGCTTCTTCGAGTGCAGCTAGACGGTAATAGTTATACGTCTTGCCATTCAATTCGAATGACTGACGGCTGTTGTGCAAATTGCTTTTTGCCATTGCTGAATTCCTCCTTTTTTCTACTAAAACTGCTGAAAAGGCTGTAAATCAGTGACTTTTCTCTAGTACATCATATAATACCAACGAACATAAGTAAAATACATTATATTTATAGTCTTTCATAAGTAAATGTAATGACAAAACTTGTGGAGCGTTTTCAAACAGAAAAAATAGACTTTAAATAGTTTGTCAGAAAAACATCCTTCGGATCACATTGCTCACGAATCGCCATAAAACGGTCAATATTAGGATATAACTTATGCATTTTTTCAATCGTCAAGTCGTTCATCTTGCCGTAATGGGGACGTCCCTCATATGTCTCCATTAATTTATGAACCCATTTAAAATAATGTCCCTCGTCCATTCCTTTGTACATATGAAAAGCTAGAAATGCTGTTGCCCTGCCTTGTGTGGGACTAAGAAAAGCATCTTCACCAGTCGTCACCCGACATTCTATCGGAAAATGAACAAAAAACGGATGGGCGCGTAAAAAATCGTGAATTTCTTCAATACAAGCTTCAAATTGATGCAAAGGAATCGCATATTCCGTCTCCATGAACTTCACTAATCTCGGCGATGGGAAGATCTCATAATACATACCCTCTTTTGAGCCAGTTGGAACACTTTTTGCCGATAAATCCGTCATTTTTCGGGACATTTTCGGTTTTATTCGACAAATTTCTGAAATCACCTTGAAACCGGCTGTTTCTACAAGTCCAGTTTTCATGAAATCGACAGCTTTCGATTGTACACTTTGTTTAGTAATATGTATCCTCCACACAGCGATTGATGCCTACAACCGCGTGTTTGACCTTGTCATTCATGAACAAGGTGTTGCAAGTTTCCATCCAGCGGGTCACGAATGGGCATTGCGTCATTTTGAAAATACGTTAGGTGCTATTATCATTCGCTAATTCCCGTCAAAAACCTTTGGTAACTTTTTCATTTTTGCTGTTTAAAGTATTGTAAGCAGGTTTTTGCGAATACTACAAAAGCAACTACGAATTACTCTAAAGGAGATGACATGCAAATGGGATTCATTTGGTTTTTGATTATCGGCGGAATCATTGGTTGGTTGGCTGGTATGATTTTAGGAAAAGATATTCCGGGCGGCATTATCGGCAATATCGTCGCCGGGGTCATCGGCGCATGGATTGGCGGTAAGCTTCTTGGCCAATGGGGATGGCGAGTATCTGATTTTTATGTCTTCCCGGCTCTGCTTGGCGCAATAATCCTTGTCTTCATTATGAGCTTTATCATGAGAACCATGCGAAAAGCTACATGATGACAAAAAAATAATAAAAAAATGGACCGCCATAAATGGGGTCCATCTTTTTTTATTTATTTTCCATTTGGATACGAAACGTCTCGAATTCATTAAAGAAATAAAGTACATCTTGTACATATTTTTCACTGCGATTGTAATCGAAAATTGCTTTTTCATACTCGCCATCAGCCGCGCCGCTTTTCGCAAGATAGTTTGCAGCACTGTACAACGCATCCTCGATATCATACGGATCAGCGATGCCGTCGCCGTTCGCATCTACACCATAGCCACCATATTGCTTGATAATTTCTGGATTTGTCTTATCCGCTTTTGGTATTTCTCCTTTACCGAGCCCGCTGCATCCTGGGTATCCCCAACCTACAAATGTACAAGGCATGAACTGCATATGCCCTTCCGCTCCAACCGGGGACAGAAGAGGATCCATTGTTGAAAAACGGGTTTCAATCCGGTGATGGGCAGCTAACAACGTCCATGGGATACCGTACGTTTCAGCCGCCTCTTTATAAAGGGGAATATACTCTTCCGGAATCTTTGTAGCACTATGATGCTCTTTAATATCAAGCAATGCACTCGCCGATTTTCGAATCAATTCCGGGTTCTGCAAGCCTGTCCAGATGATAGCCGTCAACGTAAAAACAGTGACAGCTATGGGGATTAAAAGAATAATTAGTAGCGCTTTCGCCTTGATAGAAAATCCTTTATTCTTCTTTTTTACCATTATATTTTTTCACCCCGTCAAATCCAGCCTTGCCTTTCTTAGTTAAGCACCTTCTTTAATGAGTGCTTTCATATCCTTGACAATTTGTTCGTAAGGTACATCTACGTTTCCACTATACATTTTGACGAGTTGACCTTGCTGATTGACAAGGAAAAACTTCGTGTCATGTGTTACCTGGTCTGAGTTCGGGTCATCAATCACAAGTGTTTTAAAAGACTTTGTTGCGAATTGTGAAATGTATTCCTGCGTATAGCCTGTTAACATTTCCCACTTGCTCTGGTCTTTTACGTCAAAAATATCAAGGTATTCCTGAAGTACTTGTGGTGTATCCTCCACGGGATCGACACTAAATGATACAAGTTTATATTCCTCGACACTTGCGTCTGCAAGCCGGGCTTCAAGTTCTACCATGTTCATCATCATTGGCGGGCAAACTGATGTACATTTCGTGAAGATGAATTGAGCCAGCCACACTTGGCCTTGCAAATCATCTAGTGAAACTTTTTCACTGTGTTGGTTTGTGAATTCGAATGGTTCAATTTGATATTCAAAGTCTGCTTTGAAACCGCCCGGGCCTGAACAGGCAGTCAGCACGAGTACTACAAGTAAAACATACGGCAATAATAATTTTCTACGCATTTTATCCCCCACTATACTGTTTATACGTCCATCATAGCGGAAGTGCTACACCTAAACAAGCAAATCGGTGGAAAGTATCCTATTAAAGTATTGACGATATTGTGATGTTCTTTTCATTTTTAATGATACTAATACATTATGGCTTGCGGCATGCTTGGTTTCAAGGTGGTGCAACAGGTAAAATGATACAAAATAGGAAACCCTAAATAGCATGAAATTGAAAAAAGGAATACATTGTTCGTGTATTTTTTTGCAGATGCTCTTATAATGGTGAATAGATATGGAAGAGGTGAAGACTGTTGCAAGATTTATTTATGTGGTTCATCATTTTCTGGTGCTTTGTCCTCGTTGGCCTTTTTGGCATTGGTGGCTATTTCATGTTCCGAAAATTTCTCAAAGTATTCCCGAAAGCAGACGGTAAATCGACACTTGACTGGGAAGAACATTATGTGGAAAGTTCCCTTCACCTGTGGAATGACGAAGCGAAATTATTGCTAAATGAGCTAGTCACACCAGTACCGGAATTATTCCGACCTGTTGCCAAGCAAAAAATCGCAGGGAAAATTGGCGAGATTGCATTAGAGGAAAAAGCAAAGAAAATTAATCACGATCTGATTATCCGTGGCTATATACAAGCAACCCCAAAACGCGATCATAAATTCCTGCGAAAAAAGCTAACATCAATGGACATTGATTTAGCTCCCTATGAAAGCCTATTTTGATGATGAAACACGAAAAAGGTGCCTACACAAATTGTGTGAGCACCTTTTCTTATTGTTTAGTTGTGTTTATTTGATTAAATTTAGCAAGCATGCCTATCCGCCATGGGACAATCATGCCAAACGCTAAAATCCAGAACATCCCGCCAAGTTCGCCTACGTCGATGGTATTGCTAAGTAGCAGTTTGCCTACGAGTCGGACAATTAGAAGCCCCAACAAGATGAACAAGAATGCTTTTGATTGTTTGACATAGATGCCGTCTTCCTTCTGTTCAAACCCTGTCGTTTTAATCAAAATGATTGAAAAAAGCGCCCCGACAATGAGTGCTTCCACAATTTGCAGTGGAGCGACTCTGAATTCTTCAAAAAAGAACATCAGCGCACCCGTTGACATAAACAAGGGCGGCAGGATTATTCTTTTTGCTGTTACTGGTTTTTTCGCCGCTTTCGTTCGAACAATAAGTGCCAGTATGCCCATAAACAGCGCAATAGCAGTGGAACCAATAATGAGATAAACCGGGGGCACTTTCGTGAAAATCGTTTCAATCAATGCATTCAATCTGCTCTCCCCCGCTCAATAAGTTCTACTATGCGCTGCTTTAACTCCTCCAACCGAACAAATCGGGCAAATCGCGTATACTCCTTACCACCATAGAACAATAAAACAACAGGTGCCGTAAACAGTGACAACTGGCCGGCCATTTCAGGTACTTGCGCTGCATTTACTTGATAAAAAGGGATTGGAAAATCCGCTTCCAATGCCGTTACTTGCGGGAATAATCCGTCACAGACCGAACAATTATTGGTTTTCACGAAAAGAAGCAACTCATTTTCCCGCTCGATTGTCTTGATCCATTCTTCAAACGAACCTATTTGTTTCATGAGTGATTCCTCCAAATCAAAAGCCTGTAAAATCTCCAAAAATCGGATTAAGTAAACTGATGATGTATGTCATGCCATCGAAAAACAGCAAAATCCCGACCGCAATCATGACGTAGCCGCCTATCTTCATAATCAGTCCACTAGATTTCCGAATCCAGCTGAGCCTTGTCACAAAGAACGATAGGATAAAGAATGGAATGGCGAAACCAAGGACATAGGCTAGCATATAAACCATACCAGATCCTGGATTGTTAGCAGCTAAGGTGATAATTACCCCGATGATAGGTCCTGAACACGGCGTCCAGCCAGCTGCGAATCCAAGTCCAATCAGTATAGACCCAAAGTATCCAGAAGGTCTATTTTTAAATTGCAACTTTTTTTCCTTCATCAAAAACTGCGGCGTAAACAATCCGGCGATCATCAGACCAAATAAGACAATGAAAATAGCGCCTGCTTGTCTTAGAATCACTTGGTTTTCAATAAAGAACTTCCCTAGGAATGAAGATCCGAAACCTAGTACGATAAAGATAAGTGAAAATCCGATTAAAAAGAACAGCGTATGTAGCATTCCGCTTTTAGTCATTCGCTTCGAATCCGATTTCAAATCATCCAATGACATGCCCGTAATATACGATAGGAATGCTGGGTACAGGGGCAATGTACAAGGTGAAATAAAACTTAAGAAACCGGCTCCAAAAGCGAGAAATAAATTTAAATCTGGTGCCATTATTCTCTCCCCTTCTATCTTTTCTGTCCTTATCGTATCAAAAGAAGCTCGGGATTACGTCTAATTTGTCTGTGAACAGTTTATGACATTTTAAAGGAGAGCAGTCTAAAGGGCTCGCATCTTACGCAACGGCTCGTCCTTTAGGCAAAAAAAACAGTGTACACGTAACTTTGTAAGGATACGCGCACACTGTTAATGAATCAAATGACGTCTTCTAAAATCCCATTTTGCAGCAAATACATCTTGTGATAAAGTCCTTTTTGTATCAAAAGCTCCTGGTGCGTACCGCGTTCAACGATTTCACCCTTATGAAGAACAAGAATCAGTTCCGCATCTTGAATTGTACTCAAGCGGTGGGCAATTGCAATCGTTGTACGCCCTTTTCGCATCTTTTCTAAGCTAGCCTGAATGGCCACTTCTGTTTCGGTGTCAATATTAGCTGTAGCTTCGTCGAGCACAAGAACTTTTGGATTGGTCGCGATAGTGCGTGCAAACGCAACGAGCTGGCGCTGCCCACTTGAGAAGGTCGAACCGCGCTCAGTCACTTTTTGCGCATATTTATCAGGCAACTTTTCGATGAATTCATTCGCCTGCACAAATTCAGCTGCTGCTCGGACTTGCGCAGAAGTCATCTCCTGATGATGCAAACGGATATTGCTTTCGATATCTCCGTAAAACAGGAATGGATCTTGCAACACCAATCCCATCTTCTTGCGCAGTTCTTGCTTCGGAAACTCTTTCAACGACACGCCATCAATATAAACATCCCCACGCTCATATTCATAAAAACGCATCAGCAAGTTGATAATCGAGCTTTTCCCACTTCCCGTATGGCCAACAAGTGCAACCGTTTCACCAGCATTTGCGGTGAATGAAATATTTTTCAACACATCCGCTTGTCCATCATAGGAAAACGATACATTGCGAAATTCAATTTGACCATCTTGAATTTTCGCATGGCCATGATCTTGCTGTTCGGGCTCCATATCCGGATCTTCCATCAATTTAAAGACACGCGAAGCAGAGACGAGTGCTTGTTGGAAAATTGATAGTCGCTGCATCACTTGCTGAATCGGTTGGAAGAGTCTCCCAATCAATGTCGTGAAGATATAAAGAATCCCAACTTCGACCGCACTGTCAAGTGACAGAAATCCGAAATAACCAAGGACGAACACAATAGCTCCTGCATATAACAAGTCAATCGCGGGTCCTAGTAGCACACTATCTAATTTAATGTTACGCATGCCTGCACGGAAATGTTTTTCATTAATCGCATCAAATTCTGCTTCTAATCGATCTTCCTGCCTAAATGCTTGGACCATTCCCATACCCGATAATGATTCAGCAATTTTAGCATTCAGCTGACTTAGTCGTTCACGAATATCTTGATAGAAATCAGCACTGTAACGTCTGTAAACGATAATAACTAGTAGGATTAAAGGCAATAATAACAAAGAAATCAGCGCTAACTGACGATCCAGTGAAAACAGAGCAATATAGACACCAATAAGCACAAAAATTGCTTGTAAAAATGTCACAATAACACTGACAAACATTTCTTTGATGGATTCTGTATCGTTGGTGACGCGTGACACGATACTTCCCGCAGGTGTTTTATCGAAATAACGCATGCCAAGCCCTTGCACTTTTGAAAATACGTCAATCCGCATTTGTTGAATAATTTTCAGGGCAATGTCCTGGAAACGCATCAATTGGAAATAGGACACTACGACGATGAACACTTGAATAAAAATGTAAACTACGGCGATAGTCGTGACCGTGTCCTTCGGAAAGCTCATCGGCGTCAAATGATTGTCGATGAATCGCTGAATAATTAAGGGCCCTACAATGATTCCTATCGTTGTCAAAATCAATAAGGTAAGCGCGATAAATATACTTTTTTTATGAGGGATGGTATAGCTTAATAGCCTTTTAAAGACTAACCATTGATCTTTTACGGTTAGTTTTTGTTGATTTTCCATAGACATTAGCCCTCACCTCCTTGTTCAACAAGTACTTCTAGTTGTTGCAAATCATACATCTCTTTATATTTACCATCAATTGCAATTAACTCCTCATGCGTTCCTGCCTCAACGATTGTTCCTTCATCTAATACGATAATCTTATGCGCATGTTGAATGGCGCTTAAACGATGTGACGTAATAATCGTCGTTTCGCCCGTCCGTGTTTGTTTGAGCGATGCCAAAATGGCTTCTTCCGTTTTGGCATCCACAGCCGATAGAGAATCATCCAAAATCAATAATTCTGGCTTCATAATCAACGCACGTGCAATAGACACCCGTTGCTTTTGACCACCTGACAACGATACACCACGTTCGCCGACTACAGTATCATAGCCTTCCGTAAACCCTAGAATGTCGTCATGGATATGTGCAAGCCGTGCCGCCTCATAAATGCTCTCCGTCGCAATTTTCGGATTGGTAAACGCAATATTTTCAGCCAGGGTTGTCGAGAATAGGAAGTGATCTTGTGGCACATAGCCAATCGATTCCCGTAAGCGTTGCTGCTTGTATTGATTAATAGGATTACCTCCATAGACAATACTTCCTTTATACCCTTCAAATTCTCTCAGCAATAATTTTAAGATAGCCGTTTTCCCAGACCCTGTCTTCCCAACGATCCCCATCGTCTCTCCTCGTTGTAGCGTGAAATGAACATTATGCAAAGCGGGGCGCTCGTCGTCAGGGAATTTGAATTCCTCTATATCGAAATAAAGATCGCCTTCTGGTCTGTTATCAATCGCACCCGGCAAGTCTTTAATTTCTGGATCAATGGACAATAATTCCATAATCCGGCTGTATGACGCGTTTCCGCGCTCTACAATATTGAATAAGAAGCCGAATGCCAGCATCGGCCACACGAGTAGGCCAAGGTAGGTACTGAACGCCACCATATCCCCGATGGACATATCGCCTGCAATAATAAACTTCGTTCCGAAATAGAAGGACAAAATATATGAAATGGCAAAGATTCCTGTAATCGTCGGATCGAATAAAGCATCGATTTTAGCAACCCGCATGTTTTTATCAACGACATCCGTAGATAAATTCGTGAAATCCTCAATATCTTCCTGTTGCTGGCCAAATGTTTTAATGACTTTAATCCCCGATATACTTTCCTGGGTTTTGTCATTCAAATTTGAAAAGACTTCTTGCGCAACTCGGAATCGATTACGCAACAGTCGCCCATAGTAACCAGTCATGAAAATCATAAATGGTAGCGGAATAAGTGCAATTAGTGTTAATTTCCAGTTGATGGTGATGGCCATTGTCAAAATGACTAATCCACCCGTCGAGATGGAATCGACAAGTGTTAATACCCCCATGCCGGCGGTTTGCTGGACTGCATTAATATCGTTGGTGGCATGGGCCATTAAATCCCCTACCCGTCTTTTTTGGTAGAAAGACGGCGACATTCTCGTGAAATGATTGAATAACTTTTCGCGCATCGTCCTCGATAGCAAAACAGACGAGCCAAAAATCATCATACGCCAGTAAAAACGTCCGACATACATGAAGATACCTGCCGCTCCTAAAATAACGAGCCATCTCGTCAGCCCCCCAGCTGTCAATTCACCTAATGTAATATCATCGACAATGATACCGATGATTTTCGGAGGTAGGAGCTGCAAGAGCGATACGAAAACAAGCATGGCTATTCCAAATAGGTACTGCTTTTTCTGTTGTTTAAAAAACCAACTCAGGTGTACTAAAACCTTCACTTGACATCCCCTACTTTTTTTAAAATTTGACCTTTGAATAGTTTAGCAAAATTCGGAACAATATAAAAGGTCCGAGTTTTAAATTATTCGGATTATGAAATAACTTTAGTGATAATAGATTCGAATGCCCCATACAATGAAGGTGAAAAGACTAGAGAATCACCGGAGGGATAACGATGCAAAAAATGGGGTACGTTCTTTGGATCCTCGGAATCTTACTACTATCAGCCTGTTCATACGATAGCGAAAAAGCCGTAAAAAATGGAGATGTCATCAATCACAATGGTCCCGTTTATAATTTCCCACGCTTTGAATTGTTCTTGGATAGAATCGAAGCGAATAAGCCAGCTACTGTACGCATTGCCAATTACACGCTTGAAGGCGATCCGACACTATACAATTTAACATTTGATGGTTCATCTATCGATTTAGAAATTGACCGTTCGAACAATAACAACAGAGGTGATGAGCCGGCCAAAGTGAATAGAACCTGTCAGGACCTTGTCATGGAAGAGGGGCAGCAAGTCGTGACATATATGCTAAAAGGGTGCGACCAAGGCTCATTCACGGATGGATTTGTAGTATTAACTGTGCTGAAAGACCAGGAAGAACATGATGAACACTAATTCTAAATACATCCAACACCAGAGCATTCACACAATTATAGAATTCGTGTACAATAAAATCATGTAACTCATTCTTACTATCCTTCATGAACTTTAAAGGTTTGATGTGCTAATTAAAATTGTTAGTCTTTTATCACACAAAGAATATGAACATATGTAAGGAGGCATAAAACGAGTGTAAAACCTACCCTTTCCTAATCAATTATTAATTTTGATGAATAAGGGGTAGTAAGAATGAAGAGTCAATCTTTCCGTTTTCTCTGGATTGGTCAATCGCTGGCCAACTTAGGTGATATCTTTTACATTGTAGGGCTTATTTCAATGTTGTATGGCATTACGGAGTCTCCATTTATGTTAGCGCTGGTGCCTTTTATCAATATGATGGGGCGTTTTAGTGGTGGTATGATTGCTCCAGTACTGTTAAATCGCTATTCGTTAAAAACACTTCTTGTTTACTCTCAGGTGTGTAAGACAATCTTGTTAGGTTTACTTTCGCTGTTGTTAATCATTCAACTCACACCGAATATTCTTGTACTACTCAGCTTTATTTTTATGATTGCGTTTTTGGATGGATGGGCATCACCAGCAAGCCATGCGATGCTACCGCGTCTGGTACCTAATAACGAATTAGTGAAAGCCAATAGTTTCTTTTCGATTGTTTACGAAACGGTTAATTTAGGCGGCTGGGCACTTGGTGGTCTACTTGTTGCTTTGTCAGGTGGTCAACATGTCATTTTATTGACGTTGGGATTGTATGTGATCGCTTCGATGATGATGACTGGAATTGCTGATCCTACCCAGTTTCAACCAAATGATTCTACTGGTCGACGGAGCGGTGAGTTACAAGAGGGCTGGCTCATCATATGGAGAAATCCTTTTTATAGGAGCCTGCATGTCATCATCGTATTTGAAGCTGTTGCAAATGTTGTATGGATTGCTTCCATACTTTACGTTTTTGTAACAGAAGTACTGGGAGAAACTGAGGCTTGGTGGGGATATATCAACACCTCATTTTTTATCGGAATGGTTATCGGTGGAGTACTATGCACGCGGTTTATATCGCTGTTTGAAAAGAACATGAAACATGTGTTAATTATTTTTTCAATCGGGATAAGTGTAATCACTTTGCTGTTTGGTTTGGCAACGATTTCCTGGCTTGCACTTGCATTTTCTGGTATTAATGGTGTCTTTCAACAGCTAAAAGGAATTGCTAGTGACACATTTCTCCAAAAAGTAGCTACTTCCGAGGAGCTACCTAAAATGTATGCCGCGCAAGGCGCACTTGGTTCACTACTATTCGCCGTTTCTTCTTTAACTTTTGGCGCTCTGGCTGAAGTGTGGGATGTCCGATTCACATTCCTATTATCTGCAACCTTGTTAGGTGTGGCGGCTATATACACGGTGATTCGTCATCAGCGTTTTTGTATAAAAGAACAATGCCTGCTGTTGATTAAGAACGTGGCGAATAAAGACTAATACAAAAAAGAATTGACTCTATCCTTTTGCTCGAATGCCCGGGATAGGTCAATTCTTTATCATAGCTTCAAATCCATTTCTCTACTAAATATACCTTCTTATTCGTTGCATCCAACACGACCTTGCGCCCAATCGGCATGGGATGCATAGGATGTGTGTGACATGCGTCGAATTCCGCAAGCACCGGAATGTTTACATCATCTAGGATCTCTAGTAACACTTCATACGGCTTACGCCCCGTTCCTAAATCATCAAAGCACTCATGCTTCCCTAAAATAATGCCGCCTACTTTATCCAAAATACCAATCACTTTGAGCATGGCAAAGTTTTTTTCGATAATAGCTGTATTTTTGGCACAGTCCTCGATTAACAATATGTCACCTTTTTGTACTTCAGGCATATACGGGCTACTTAACATGCCGTACATAGCATTCAAATTACCACCTATCAATCTGCCTTCCGCCAGGCCATCTACGGCAGTAATCCATTCATTTTTATACAACGTTTTTTCCTTTGTTTTCGTCTCCCAATTAACTGCCTCATCTGACCAAAAAGAAGGCATCTGGATTTCGTAAGGTAAACTTTGCGGTGCCATAAAAAAATTTTCAAAATAGTGATAAGTATCTTGGACAAGCGGTTCAAATTCACCGAAAGACGGGATTAAGGACGGGCCATAAAAAGTTGGAATTCCCGTTTTCGCATATAAACTTAGCAGTACTGCCGTTGCATCAGAATAGCCCACGACTATTTTAGGATTTTTTTTAAACGCCTCATAATCGATGTAAGACAATATGCTATTAGAATTTGTACCACCAATGGTAGACATGATGAGTTTGATAGCAGGATTTTGTATTAATTCGTTTAGTTCTGCGGCTCTTTCTTTCGGTGTGCCCGCACGATAAGTATCCATTTTCCCTGTCAAATTACCTTCTACGATTTCAAACCCTTTGCTTGCTAAAAACCGTTTACTTCTCTCAAATCGTACTTGTGCAGTAACTGTCGCGGGTGCCGATGGTGAAAAGATCCCTATTTGGTCGCCTGGTTGCAAGTATTGAAACATTCTATTACCCCTTTATTTATATTTCACAAACTATCTGACTTCATTTTATCACACGAACGTTCCAGCCTGTAAAGCATTTGAAGCCGCTCACAGTCTCTTGGTCTATTTATAGATATCTCCAAGAAATAATCTAGCTGCCAGTGCGGCGTTTTTTGAGCTTAGCGGATCGTTGACTTGTCCCAAGATGGCTAAATGCGGGTAGCTCGCTTCCCACCTTTCTCCTTTTTGATACGTTTAGAAGGTATCCTATTTTTGAGATTATTGGGAGACAAGTTCAGGCTTAACATCATATTTAACTTCAGCAAAGTTTTTAATAAGAAGTTCTTCATTCATATAGTTCCCAGTTCGTTTATCAACCGTCTTTCTCCAAATCTCATTCTGTCTATAGTTCTTACTATTCTTCTTAGAAAACTTATGCTTCCTTTCCTTGACATGATAAGAATAATGCACTTCCTTGTTGGTATAGATGGCTCCTTTTAGGTGATGATCTGTTAACCAAACTCGGATTTGGAAGGCTTGCTTAGTTGTATTAAGAAATCTTAAATCAACATAATTGTAAAAAACACTTGCACCGCTGCCAAACGGAAGAACTCTTCCTTCGTCCGGGAAAGGATCGAAGCTGTGATGATGTCTTTCTATTATCGTTAAAGGCGTGTGTAAGGCCATCCAATAAAGGAGATTCGCAAGCTGACAGATGCCTCCACCTACGCCGGTTTTCACTTCTCCTCTTGAGAGTTGCATACCTTCAATATATCCTTTTTCTTTTGTTGTTTTCCCGACTAATTCCCAATATGAAAACACTTCACTAGGGCGTATAATGATCCCATCAATTTCACTCGCTGCAATCGAAAGATTTACAATTTTATTTTCTTGGAGTTGTGGATCACTATCACCCAACCGCCTCCGCAAGAGCGATTGATGTTTTTTGCACGTATAAGGAAAAGAAGTTTTAATCCTATTCTTTGCAAACTTTTTTCTGTCTCTCAAGTTCCGGAAGAAACGAAATAACCGTCTTTGCTTAATTCGAGTGTGGTATAAAAGTGGATGAATTTCTGATAGCCTCATATTTTTCTCCCCCGATTATTTAGTGATTGGGCGACTTCATTCCCAAAATAAAAGGAAAATCCATTTTGGGAATTGTACGCTATCATTCATTTCCTTAGAATATACTGTTCACTCTTCTATTTCATACTCGCTATCAATCTACTGTTTTCGTTACTTTTATGTATTCCCTAACATGGACTCCAATTCTTGTTGATTTTCAGATAGCCAAAGCATTTCCTTTGCAAAACGTTCTGGAGGTCCACTATGCTGATCCATACTTGCTTTTATCCACCATGTACTTTCCATGAACCATAACATTTTTAAAGAGCTGATTATGAATCCTTTCTCAACCAAACATCGCTCACCATATCCTTCTATAAAAGCTCGAACAAGAGAAACATCAAAGTTATTTTTATATAAAGCTCCAGACATGACAGCCCTTGCAACATCGAGCTGTGGGTAGTCATATTTCATTCGATCAAAATCTAAAATAGCACTTACTTTTTTCTCTTTAAACAATAAATTATCTACCCAAAGATCTCTGTGAGCCCAACCGGTTGCATTTAGATTAAAATCTTCTAGATTTATAATTTCAGTTACGTTATATTGTGTTTCTAATATGGGTAATAGATCTGATTTGTTCATATGATTTGCATGATTCCAAGCAGTTTCCCAATGAGCTAAACGTTCCTCACGACTTGGGGGAATAAATTCGGGGCTTCTCTTAAGCCTAGATGTACCGTCATTTAACAAATGATGCATATTGCCTGTGACTCGTCCTAAGTCATACATTTGATGAACACTTAACTTACCTGGGGGGATTACAATACCATCACAGTATTCCATTACCATAAATAGTTCTCCCTTATCCGATGCTAAAAGAAACCGTCCTTCATAAGAATAGAGCTTGGGGCATGGAAGTCCCCTATGATGTAATTGCATTTGTTGAGAGAAAGCCACTACTAGTTTTTCAGGGTTATATTTTTTGTATCTTTCCTTGTTGTATTGCTTGAGTAAAAAAACGCCGGCATCTGTTGTTATTTTCCACTTTAAATTAAGCCAACCACGTCTAATAGGCGTAGCTTCTTCTACTTGAAATCCAAAATATCGTTTACACGTATGGATAAGGTCATTCAATATCATTTCTTCTGTTAATACAAAGTCCATGTCTCACCTGCTATCTTTCTTTATTAAATAAATATTACCATATGTTCACACTATAATTAGGTTAATTATGAAAATTACTACTTATTATACCTCCCAATCTACGCTCTCGCCGCTACACATTTTGGTTCGGATGCGACATAAAAAGCCAACAGATCACTGTTGACTTTTTATGTCGCATATTAATCTATTACGAAGCACCTGTTAGTTCAATATCATATTAGAACCATTTGCCTTCCGCTACAACAAAAGCACTGCCACCTATTTGTATTGTGTATTTGGAATTATGTTTAGTAGCTACTGCTTTTAATAATGATTTCCTATTAATCGAATAACCTTGTTCAACTGAATAACTTATATCCTGGCTATCAAAAAAGTTATGTTCTAATAAATAACCAGCTAAATTTCCGTTAGCACTCCCCGTAGCTGGGTCTTCTAGATGACCTGACGTAAACATAAAGACTCTTGCATGTAAATCGTTAGATGGATTTACTGTTTCTTTTGTATAGATAAGAATATTTGCATCTCCTATTTCCTCTAAAAGTTCGTCATAAAGTTTATGATTTATTTTACATCGGTTTATTGCATCTAAAGTCTTTACATTTACAATAATGCTTGGTAATCCTGTTGAAACTACTTGGACAGGAAGTTCAACATTGATATCCCTAATGTCAATTCCAAGAATTCTCGAAATAGTTTCTACGTCTATTGTATTTTTAAATATGGGTTGGTTTTGTAACATCCAACCCTCTTGACCATTAAACATTACAGGGATCTGTCCAACTTCAAGATTAAGTTTAATTTCATTTGAATTATTACCATCTATAAAATGTTGAATAACGTATGCAGTACCAAGTGTAGGATGTCCCGCAAACGGTATTTCTGAATCCGGTGTAAAAATCTTTACATTGTAGCCGCTATTTTTTTGTAATCCTGACATAATAAATGTAGTTTCTGAAAAGTTGATTTCCTTCGCAATTTTTTGCATTTCTTCTTGTTTAATATCCCCATTAGGAATACAAACAGCTAATTGATTTCCTTCAAATGGTTTTTCCGCAAAAACATCAACTATGTAAAATTTCATTATGTTTTTCTCCTTTTATTTCTTATGATAACATGTCAGAAATATTTTAATAGTCTTTTCTTAAAGTAAAATGCCCCTCTTCGTGTTTAGTCGTTCATATCACCTCAATAAAATTAGTTATCTGTACTCCATAAAAGGAGCATGATATCTCAGCAATTTGACATTAATCAATTACAACTTTCCCGTCTTTATCCAATAACGGGGTCATTCCACTCACTCCTAGACCACTTGTAATAAGATAATTTACACCTGTTTCAGTATCCACTACAATTTTAATAATGCCACCACCGACGTGTTCTTTTAATTTCACTTTAAATCTTTTCTTCATCAAACAAGCCCCCAGCTACCTCATTTCTTCATAAAATACTTACGACCCAGTCGTTCGACAAGTGTCGGCGCCACAGCATGCATTTTACTCGTCACACCCATATACCAAGGCAAATTCACATCCCTCACCGGATGTCTCACCGTTTTCATCACTGCGTCGACAACATCATCCACCGCCAATAGATGCATCCCAAGAGATGTTCGATAGCTGCCAGTGTCATCTGCCAAATCTAAAAAAGGCGTATCAATCGGACCAGGATTAATGGTTGTGATATGGATACCAAATGGGGCCACTTCCATGCGCAACGCATTGGTGTAGCCAATAATCGCATGCTTCGATGCTGCATAGACAGATGCTTTCGGTGTTGCCACTTTCCCCGCTTGAGAACCCAGAAAGATGAGATGCCCTTGTTGGCGTTCCATCATGCCCGGCAACAAACGCTTGGTCAGTTGCATAGGCGCAACGACATTGACAGCCATCATGCACTCTATCGCGTCATCTGCCGTTTCATGTGCATAATCGAACATCCCGACACCAGCTGAAAAAATGACAATATCAGGCGTAGCAATCTTGGCCAACAACCGATTCACATCTTCTTTGTTCGATAAATCCGCCAGTACCGTTTGGGCACCTGCATTTTGCAATTCCCATAGCTTATCCGGTGCCCTACCAGTTGCCCAAACCTCGTGACCTTCTAGCAACAGCCTTTTTGTCAACGCAAAGCCGACACCACTTGTTGCGCCTGTCACGACAACTGATTTACGCTTGTTCATAATGATAGACGCCGCCTTCATCACATGTTTCAACAACGAGCCCTTCATCGACGAGATAATCGGTTTGCCCAATTGTTTCGGATAATGTCAGCCCTAATTCTTTTTCATAAATAACCGGGAATAATTCTTTCGTTAGTTCAAAAATCGTCCGCGGTCCGCCATCCATCATGGCAAGCACCTTCATGGCCCGTTCACGCTGTTTCACTAGACGACTTTCAATCAGCGCATGAATATTGCGCACTTCATTGCCATGCCCACTGTAAATAATATCAACAGGCAGAGTCAGCAACCTTTTCAATGACGCGTTATATTGTAATAACGAACGCGGACGTCCCATTCTCGGATCGAGTGGCGGCTCAATGAGCGGATTGGAAGATACTTTTTCAAGCACAAGATCCCCACCAATCATTTCACCCGTTTGTTCATTCCAAAAAACGAGATGACTTTGCGCATGACCAGGTGTTTCCATGACCGTCCAGCCTTCGTGCCCAGGCAGTACATCACCTTCTGCAAGTAGCCGATCGAGCGGTCGTTCACCCATTAACACAGCAGAACGCTTCATGCGTTTCACCCAAAAGAGATATTCTTCAGGTACGCCCTCTTCCATCAGACGATCTAGGTAAAAGGCATCATGATACTTGAAAAAATCATCGTCCCGCTTCAGCCAAAGGTCATTATAGGTATGGCCCAACACAGTTGCCTGATCAAATGCATCGATCCATCCCGCATGATCGGGATGATGATGCGTCAAAATAACTTGTTCAATATCGTTGAATGAATAACCCGCTTCCTTAATGCCATGCTCTAGCGCCGCATATGCTTCGGGTGTTTTCGGTCCTGCATCAACAAGTGATAACGTATCCCCTTTCATCAGAAATGAATTGACATCGCCCACTGCGAATGGTGTTGGAAGTATAATTTTATGTATCATCAGTAAAGTCCCCTTTATAGAAATGAATGAGTATTCAGTCCATTGTACCTTTTTTAGAAGAGGACGTCACCTAAGGAATAAAAAAGACTAACTGAAGCGTCACTTCCGTTAAGTCACATGATTCAGTGAAAATTAATAATCATAGCGCTTTCTTGTCCCTACAATTAGCAACATTGCTGGCACTGTACAGACAATCATCCCCAAAAATGCGAGTCCTGGAGAAATTTCGTATAAAAACCCACCTACTAATGTCAAAACTGCAGTGCTCAAACTTAAGGCAAAAGCCGAGTATACGCCTTGCGCACTTGGGATTTGTTGCTTGGTTAAATTTTTAGTTATGTAAAGGATAAATGCGTAATGCGCAATTCCAAACGATAGTGCATGTAAACTTTGTGAGAACATAAACACCCACACATTTGGGAACAAAAACACAAGTATCCAACGCAGTGTCGATCCTGCTGCCGCTAGCAATAATAGCGACGAGGGCTTCCATTTCTTAAACAAGTGATCAGCCTTCGTAAAGTAAAGAATTTCAAAAATAACGGCAATATTAAAAATGAGTCCAATATAATAGTTATTCACATGTAAATTCTGCAAATAAATATAGCCATAATTATAATAAGATGCATGTGAGCCTTGTAGTAACACAACGACCAGCAAGATAATTGGAAAGCTTTTAATTTGCCATAAACTTCGCATCGTTGGTGACTCTTTACGCTCCCTCACCGTCGGTTTCACTAACAGGACAGCTGGTGTCGGTAAAAAAGAAATAAAAAGGATAAAACAAAGCCCCACCATCATACTCCATAAAATCGCCTGTTCTCCATAATAACCCGTTACTACACTAACGATAAACACAGAAATCACAAAGCCTAATGAACCGTAAGAACGACTTTTACCATAATTTACGTCACCTTGCTGTACCAATGTACTTGCAGTACTTTCGACAGCAGGAAGTAAAGCTGGAAAAACGGCACTAAATAGAATGGTTACAACGAAAAGTGTGTGAAATGACGAAATCGGAAGATATAGTAACGTCGTTGCCAGTGAACTAACTGTCAAAATAAGAATAACCTTTTGACTGCTCCAATATCTAGATATTAATGGGAAGGCGAACAGCGTCGACGCTCCGCGCACCAACAAACCAAATCCCATGATTAGACTTGCTTCTGCCACACTCAATCCTTTAGCCTGTACAAGCCACCCTGTCCAGTAAGGCAAAAATACTCCCCATGTTAAAAAAAATACGAAAAAGTTCTGCGAAAGCCAGCGTTGATTATTCACTATGTATCTCCTCCCATTTATTGCATCTTAACACGCATATCTCATATTTGGAATGTTGATTTCAGCAAAAGATATGAAAAAAGTCATCTTTTCTACAATCGAAAAGATGACTTTTTAATGGGTGAATCACCTAAAGTTAAGTATCCCTTTTTTAATATGTACAGTAAAAATTAGACATGCGTAAGTTTACTTCTATAGGAGAACATACAAGACAAGAGGTGAAGGCATGAAAAAGATTGTACAAATTCTGATGGTCTTATGTTTAATTGCTCCGTCCCTTACCCATGCACAAACGAACACATCCGATGTAAAAATTGCTTTTATTCGAGATGGCCATTTATGGCTCAAAGTCGACGACAAAGAAGTGAAAATAACGAAAGAAAAAGCGACGTATAATTATCCTCCTCAATGGTCATTCGATGGAAAAATGCTGCTGTATCAAAAAGAAGTGGCTGGCAATATACGCGATCCGAAAGGAACTTCAAATGAATTATGGGTTTATGATGTCGCAACAAAAAAGCATCAAAAAATATTCCATGACGGATACAATGCAAAGTGGTCACCAATAGAAAATATTGTTGCCTTTAGCGATGGTCGTGTATTAAATATATCTGATTTGACAAGGTTCTATAATATTGCTTTGGGAGTAAATGATTATGAGTGGCAGCCAGATGGCAAAGGTTTTATCACATCGTCAAGTGCTTCTTTTCGCCCAGATGGTTGGACACACACAATTATTTATACGATTTCTATAGAAGATGGTTATCAAAACATCAATGACTTAACAAAGAATGTGAAACGTTTATTCGTAATTCCAAAAGAGATAACAAAAGATGACGTAAAAGTTGATGCACTCAACGCTGGAAAATTTTCATATTCACCAAATAAACAATGGATAACCTTCATTGTTTCCGATACTCCTTCAGGGGCGATGGACAGTGAGATGCTTTGTGTGATTTCCGTAGACGGAAAAGAATTTATTGTAATCGATGAGGTCATCAATGATTTTACTCCAAAATGGGCATTTCATAACAGCTTACTTGGTTATATTGCAGGAGAAGGACGAATTGTATTTGGTTTTAAAAATAAAAACTTAAAAGTAACCGAGCTCCCGGCCACTCAAACAGTAAACCTTACCCCGCAAAACTATGCAGAACTAGGTTTTTCATGGGTAAATGATGTATCCCTTATTGTTTCTAGGGTGCCCGAAAGTGAATGGTCCGATGATGCTAATAAGCGTCCGAAACCGGTTTTGTATCTGTTATCATTAACCAATCCAAAACAAATACAAATAACGAAGCCTCCAAAAGGACAAGGAGATTTTACGCCAATTTTTTTACCTTCCATCAATAAAATCACTTGGTCAAGACAAAAAGATTTAGTATCTTTTAAAGGCGATTTATGGGTCGCTGATCCAACTGGTGACCATGCAAAAGTTTGGGTCCATGATATCGGGTTAGAGTTGTATGACTTCTTCCCTTCACAGTAAATTTGGATAAGCAAAAGCCATCTTTTCATAATAAGCGAAAAGATGGCTTTTTAATGGTGTGAATACTATAAACTTTATGAAACCGCAGATTCCAACAGTACTTCCAAATCTTGTTTAGAGTAATGGTAGTTTTCATTACAAAAATGACAATTTGCTTCAGCTTGCCCATCTGTCTGAATCATGTCTTGAATCTCGGCGCCACCTAAACTAATAATAGCGTTGGAAATCCTTTCTTTGGAGCATTGGCATTGAAACTGTACAGGAACTTCCTCTAGAAATTTCACATTTCCAGTCCCTAATACTTGTTCAAGTATTTGTTCAGGTGTCATCCCTTGCTCGAGCATCGTAGAGATAGGCGAAATATTTTTCAAACGTTCTTCAATCATCTCGATCGTCTTCTCATCTGTACCAGGCATCAGCTGAATGATGTAGCCTCCTGCTGCCAGAATCGTCTGATTTGGATTGACTAAGACACCTACTCCAACAGAAGAAGGGACTTGCTCTGAATGTACAATATACGATGTAAAATCATCGCCTAACTCACCAGATACAAGAGGAACATAACCAACAAAAGGCTGTTGTAAGCCAATATCCTTTGATACAGTCAGCAGACCATCAGTTCCGACGGCTCTTTTCACATCAAGTTTACCTTGATCATTTAACTCAAAATGCGTTCGAGGATTTGTCACATAGCCTCTCACTTCGCCTTTGCTGTTTGCATCGACTAAAATCGTACCAATTGGACCACCACCGTCAATTTTTATCGACAGCTTCTCCTCGCCCTTCAGCATTGCGCCTAGTATCACGCCTGCTGTCATCGAACGCCCAAGCGCCGCAGACGCAGTTGGCCATGTCTGATGGCGACGTTTCGCTTCCCCAACAGTTTCCGTTGTGATCGCTGCATAGGCACGCACTTGATCATTATAAGCAATGGCTTTTACTAAATAATCCTTCATTTCCATACTTCCTTTCTTCCCTAGAGCAGCTCCTGAGCTAATAAACGATAAACATTCAAACGTTTCTCTTGCGAATGAGGAATGCTACAAATCATTGCTTCATCAAATCCATATCGTTGTTGCTCTTGTTGTAATCGCGTTGCAACTTCTTTCGAAGATCCTACTAAGTGGATTTTACGACTATCTTGAATCATCATGCGATCCATTTCCGTCAGCGGATAATCACGAGCTTCTTCTGGCGTCAAAAGTTGCCCGAATTTGCCTTTCATAAACTGCATACGCCAAATATCTTGTGGTGCTGCCTCAAACTCAGCTTCTTCTGTTGTTTCAGCTGTTGTCACCATATAGGAAACATTGATTTCCGGTCTCTCCATAAACGCTGAAGGTTTAAAGTTCTTCCTATAAGCCTCCAAAATCGACCCGGATAGCTGACCATTAAAAAACTGTGCAAACGAATATCCAACGCCCATACGCCCCGCTTGAATGGCACTATTGCCACTCGAACCTAATAACCAAGCTTCAGGCAAAACTACCTGTGACGGCGTGGCAATCGTTTTATTGTATAGGCTATCGCCTGGTACTTCATCGTTGATCAATTGCAGTGCTATATCGAATTTTTCATACATATTGTTGACCATCGGAGGGCGTCCTTCGGATAAAGCATAGATCGAATCATTGTCCCCTCCCGGCGCCCGCCCCACACCAAAGTCAATTCTGCCAGGTGAAAAAGCACTGAGTGTTTTAAATACTTCAGCCAGCTTCAGCGGAGAATAATGCATCATCATGGTACCGCCAGTACCGATATGAATTTGTTTCGTTTTGGCCGCTAAATGTGCCGCTGTCACCTCTGGCGCTGAACTTGCAAAGGTTTTTGTTCCATGATGCTCCGCCATCCACATTCGACGGTAGCCTAATTCATCTGCCAAAATAGCAAGCTCTTCTGCTTTTTTCAAAGCATCAACCGCATTATTTCCCTTTGTTACGGGTGCCTGATCCAGAACACTTAACCTCATGTCGTTACCTTCCTTTCTTGCTGGACTTTTTCGGGAGTTACATTATTGCCAAGTGGATCCAACACAGTTATGCCTGACACAGTATTGAGAACCTGCCCACGAATTTCACGTAAGTAATCTTGTTGCAAGACTGTTTGTTCAACCATTTCAGCATTGGTTAAGCCCTCTTCACGTTGTTTTTTCGCTAATTCATTAATGCGGTCTAATCCTTTAATCATCTATATGCCACTTCTTTCATCGTGTATTTGTAGAGAAATGAACTCCATACCTATAAAACCATTCTTTCTTTTGCCCATTCTTTCAAGCCTTCTACTTTTTCAGGGAAGCGATTAGTCGTTTCTTTGTAAAGGGATGCAATCGTTTCACGCTTCAATACCGTTTTCCAAGTCGATTCAGCTTCATCCATTAAATCCGTCAACAAACAGCATTCATCTTCTTTTTCTAAGTCAAGCATGTCATCGAGAATCCCACTTGGAGAATAAAGAGATTGCTGACCCTCTATCGCAAGATAAACATCGTATACCCGAATCTCTTCAGGTTTTTTCTTTAATTTAAAGCCACCCTTTACGCCTGCGACAGAGGTAATCAAGTCAGCGCTCACTAGCTTTCTCAACAGTTTTTGAAAATAAGTCGGAGAAGTTCCCAACTGTTGGCTTATAGCCTCTCCTGGTAATACCGCCCTATCTGGCAACATGTTCAGTATTAGAATGGCGTAGACGGATTGTTCAACACCGGTTTTCATCTGCATGATGCCCACCACCTTTTTTAAAAGAGATTTTTCATTGCATCTTGACTAATACGGACATTCATTATCCACGTTAGTTTAACTTATCGAAATCTAAAAGTAAAACCTTTCGTCTTATCTGTTAATAGTAAGCTGATTCTTTAACATCTACATGCATATACAAAAAAATCCCTCCGCAGATTCACGAAGGGATTGACTGAACTTATTTACTTATAGTCGTTATTAAACAGTAGCCGGTTGAGCAGCCAATGCTTTTGCAACTTCAGTTACTTTTTCAAGGCCTTGTGCAACAATTTGTTCTGCTTGATCTGGCATTGCATTATGTCCTTCAATGATAACTTCTTCAACAGACATACCGAACACGCCTCCAAAGACGTTACGCATATAAGTAGCAGACATTTCCATCGGCGCTGTTTCAGGAGTTGAATAAATTCCACCGCGAGCGTTCAGAAGTATCGCTTTCTTCTCTGGCATTAGGCTCACTAATTGACCTTGTTCGTTATATTTAAATGCATATCCTGCTTGATAGACATAGTCAACAAATGTTTGTAATGGTGCTGGAATTGTTAGGTTCCACAATGGGAATGCGAAAACAACTACATCAGCTGCTGTTAAAGCGTCCATTGCTTTTTGTTTAGCTGCAACAAGGCGTTGCTCAAGGTCAGATAGTTGTTCACCGTTTTGCATTTTTCCAAATGCGTTGAACAAATCTTGACCAAAGTAAGGCATATCTTCTGCGAATACATCAAATGTTGAGATGTTAAGGTCTTTGACATCCTGCACGTTTGCCATAAATGTTTCATACATTTTGCTTGAGATTGCCTCTGAAGCTGGGCGGTTATTTGCTTTGACTACTAAAATATTCATTATTATTTTTCCTCCAAATTGTTTTCTATTTTGTGACCATTCGTTTACCTGATCTCAACAAATGTGATTCTAGCATATATATTAGCTTGAAATCTAGCAATTCGACTTCCGTACTTTTAAAACAGTAGTTCTACTAATGCCAGCACGTTGGAACTAACTTTTCTCTAAATCTATATGGTTTTAGAAACGGCTAACATTGGATATAATTTATTGAGAGAGAAAGAAGCTTTACTCGCAGACTTACTATTACAGAAGGAGGATTTGCGATGCGTGTTTTCATTGAATGGACTTACAAAACGCCGAGGGGCACCGAAACCGGCTTTCGCTCTGATGAAATGCCGGCAGCACAGGCCCTGCTAATTGCAGATGATATCGAGCGAACTGGGCGAGCCAAAAATATAGTATTGACGGATCAGCTCGACACCATTTGGACGCTTAAAGAGATGAGAAAGTATTTGAAAGAAATTGTAACAGAGCCACATAACATCACGGTCTATTTTGATGGTGGCTTCGACCGTGAGACGAGCAAATCTGGGATGGGTTGCGTTATTTATTATGACCAGAACGGCAAGTCATACAGACTACGGCGCAATGCCCCTTCTGTCGAGCTCATATCTAATAACGAAGCTGAATATGCCGCATTATATCTATGCTTACAGGAGCTTGAGCTGTTGAATGTCCATCATCTGCCCGTCCGATTTATTGGCGATTCACAGGTCGTTATCAACCAATTAAGCGAGGAATGGCCGACACTTGAAAATAATCTATCGAAGTGGGCAGACCGAATCGAAGCAAAACTAAAAGATCTCACTATCCAAGCAACATACGAACTAGTCGGACGAAAGCGAAACACGGAAGCAGATCGATTAGCGACACAAGCACTACATGGCATCTCAATTACGGCAACGAGTGAAATAACCGAAGATTAGAAGCCTAAAAATTTAAAAAGATACACATCCCTAATAAAACAGAATGTGTATCTTTTGTATATATATAAATCAATTTAATCTATACAATTTATTCACAACAAGCGGTGTTTTCTGTAGCAAAACAAAGTGGCGGTTTCAAATGAGCCTAGGCGTATTTGATTACCTTAAATGACAATCAAATGTCCAAATAAACCAATCAATGTCAAGCTGACAATCCCGACAGATACCGCTGCAATTAATCCAATGTAAAATGGTTTTACTCCCAATCCTTTAAACGTACTAAAATCAGTTGACAACCCGACACCAGCCATTGCCAATCCAAGCATATAAGTAGTTCCAAAAGAACTTCCATAACGATAAAAATTTTCCCATTCAACGGAGTTTAAAAAGCCGAAAGCCAATCCACTATTTGCTACATTCATGTCTCCAATCGTTCTTGCAAATGCAAGCAGCAAAAAACCAACGACAAATAAAGGTATAAGTTTATACCATTTTGGTATTCTGCGCTCCCCCCCTGTCTCATTCTCGACACCAGCATTTTTGAAAAATAGAAAAGAAATAATTGGAATAACAGCTATAATAAATAGATTCCTTGTCAGTTTAGTAACCATTGCGACGTCTACAACTTTTTCCATATCAAACATTTGATTGTAAATAAGTGCTGATCCCGTTACTTGTGCAGTATCGTGAATAGCCGTACCCAAAAATAGTCCCGCTTTAATTGGATCATCACCAAAAAAGGTATTTGCAAGATATGGATAAAACAACATACCTACCAAACCAAAAATGGTAATATTGGCAACCGCATATGAAATTTCATTATCTTTTGCTTTAAGTACAGGAGATATTGCCATAATAGCCGTTACACCACAAATACCTGTTCCACAGGCAATTAACGTTCCAAGACGGTTGGACTGATTTAGTTTCTTTGTAAAGTACAGAGTGACAATGATACCACAAGAAATACACGCAATAATCAGCGGAATCCCCCAAGCACCAAGCCTTAGTGCTTCGATAAGACTCAATCTTAACCCGAGTAGGATAATACCCGCCCTCAATGCATATTTTACAGAAAAAGCAACTCCGTCCATGAAAATCGGATGCAAATTAATTGTGTTTCGTATAATAATACCAAGAATAATAGCCACAAATATTCCAGACACTGGACTAGAACTTCCTTCTGGAAGAATTTGTAGCTTTACAATCGCAATCCCAAGTTGATCTGCCAAATATATACCTGCAATCATGACCATAAAACAAAGTAAAACTCCAGGTAAGATGATACTTAAATAACTACGGTTAGTAGTTGATCCTAAATTATTGATATACGATTTAACATTCCCCATAAACTCCCTCCTTTCACTTCCAACTAGCTAAGATATACATTTGGATTAGACACTTTAATAATTAAAAAACATCCATAATCCCATCTACTTTTAATAATATCGCAATTAAAAGTAACTGATATGAGATTATAGATGCCCATTATTCTACGATTAACATTCCTTTTATTTTATTTGAAAAACTAGTTTTTCTTATTCATCTTTCCATGTCTGATAATCAAGGTGCTTATATTTTTCCAAAAAACGAGTAGGTAGTTCTAATGCATCTTTCCTAAATGGCGGTGCGAGCATAGTACCATCTACGTGTATGTCGATGATTGCTGGCCTTTTCGCCTTTAAAGCTTCCTCAATCGCTGGTCCAATATCTTCTGCTTTGTCAACTGTAAAGCCAAGCGCCCCCATTGACCTCGCAACTTCGGCAAAATCAGGTGCTTCAATATCAGATCCGACAAAACGGTTATTGTAAAAGTCTACTTGATTCTTTTTCTCTGCCGCCCAAGATTTATTATTAAATACGCAAGCAATAACTGGGAGCTTTTGTTCAACGGCAGTACTGATTTCATGTAAGCTCATTCCCCAAGCACCATCGCCGACAATTGCACATGTTGGTGAATCTGGTTCAGCAATTTGCGCGCCCATCGCTGCTGGATAAGCAAACCCACAATTTCCGAAAGTTAAAGCGGCAAGATGACGTCTACTTTGATTAAAGTGTAAATAAGCATTTGCTGTCGATGATACATTTCCAATATCAGTTGCAATAATCGCGTTGTCTGGTAATGCTTTCCTAACTTCCAACAGTGCACGTCGTGGATTGATTGGTGTGCCTTCAACCATTGCTAAATCAATGAGCTCTTGTTCCCATTCTTCTTTGAGTTTATTAATCTTTTGTAAACGAGAGGAATCCACTTCTCGTTTATCACGCTGTAATTGCTTCAAAATCTCGTCACTGGCACTTTTCGCGTCACCTATGATACCCACTTCAATCGGGTGTGTCCTTGCAATATTCCGTGGGTTAATGTCAATTTGAATAATCTTCGCATCTTTAGGAAAGTAATTGATATCGTAAGCTGGCAATGTTCCGAAAACGGATAAACGTGTACCGATTGCCAGTAGAACATCTGCCTTTTGAATTGATAACATTGCTGCTTTTGAACCCATATAGCCAATTGGGCCAACTGCTAATGGATGGTCTGCCGGGAATGCATCATTATGCATATAGGAAACAGCAACAGGTGCAGTTAAATGCTCCGCAATCTGAGCTACAACATCTGTTCCGTTTGCATCAACAACTCCACGCCCTGAAAGAATCACAGGATTTTTAGCGTTTTTCAATAACTCTACAGCTTTTTCAATTGATGCAGGGTCACCACTACCACGAGCGTCTACACGATATTGATGAGGGGATAAAATCTGATCCTCAAGTTCTCCGTAAAAATAGTCACGTGGAATGTCATATAATACTGGTCCACGTTCAGCATACGCAATTCGGAAAGCAGTTCTCAATGTCTCTGCCACACGGCTCCTATGTGTAACTCGCACCGTTTCCTTTGTTATCGATTTAAAAATAGATACTTGATCACATTCCTGGAATCCGTCCCATCCAATCGTCGGAGTTCCAGCAGATGGTGAAATGATAACCATTGGCGTATGTGCCTGATTCGCTGCGGCAACCGATGTTACCATGTTTGTAATTCCAGGTCCATTTTGTCCAATTACAACCCCTGCCACACCTGTAACACGCGTGTAAGCGTCTGCCATATGCCCAGAACTTTGTTCGTGTCTTACCGGAATAAAACGGATCCCTGCCGTTGGTAGTAAATCGAGCATATCCATAAACGCAGAACCAAGAATTCCATAAATATCTTTTACTCCTTCTGCTAACAGTGTTTCTACAATTGCCTCACTCGGCGTCATTTTCACCTTTTTTGCTACAACATTCTCCACTTCAACTTGTGATTTTGTCATTTTATTTTCCCCCTAGATAATAGTTGTATTTCATTGTTAAGACTCCTCACTCGCACTGCCTATTCGGATTATTAAACCCGCGACATCACGACATCCGTACCACTTGCGATAATATTATCTACTGTGTACTACGAGGAAGCCATTTGAATACTTCCTAGCTCTTCCAACTTCCCAATTAATGAAAGAAGTATCACTTCCACATCTTTTTCCGTTGGCACAATCTGGTTTGTCAAAATGCCATTTCCACTTAATGCGTCATTAATCAAGGTAGATTTATTTTTGTTTAAGTCTTCAAGATTAATATATTTCATTCCATCTTGCCAAATTCCATAGTGACTATTCATTTCTTCAATAAGTTGGATGGTAGATTCCGCCATTTTCTCTTTACTTTCCGCATTTTTCATTCCCATTGCAATGCCAATATCAGCATACTTCTCTTTGGTTACTTCTAATCCAAAACGCATGACGAATGGGAGCATTAACGAAACACTTAGTCCATGCGGAATGTTAAACCTTGCGCCTAATGATCTGCCAATAGCGTGCGCAAGATTCGTTGAAGCGTTCGAAAAAGCTATTCCCGAATAACAACTTGCTAATAGCATGGCTTCCCTGGCTTCAAGATCCATTCCATTTTCATAAACACGCGGCAATGATTTTCCAATCATTTTGATAGCTGTTAACGCATAGTTATCTGTCATAACAGATGCCTGTGTAGAAATGTATGCTTCGATTGCATGTGTTAACGCATCCATACCTGTATACGCGGTAAAGTGTCTAGGCAGACTTTGTGTCAATACGGGATCTAGAATAGCAACATCTGGAATAAGGTCCTTATGTGCAGGGTTCATTTTAAGCTGTGTCTCCAGATTCGTCACAACCATGACCTTTGTTGCCTCTGAACCAGTACCAGCTGTTGTTGGAACTGCAATTAAAGGAAGTCTATTTAATTTCTTAGTTGCCGCGATCTCTTCCCATCTCATTTTCGGATTAGCTCCAAAAAGCGAAACAGCTTTTGCAATGTCAATTGCACTTCCGCCTCCGATTGCAACAACACAATCAGATTCTTTTTCAACCAAGCTCTTAAGTGCTGCCTTAACATGATCTGTCGTAGGTTCCCCTTGATAATCAGAGAAGAAGGTTACTGTCATATTCTCTGATTGAACAATTTCTTTTATTCTTTGATCATAGCTAAGTGGAAGCGTCACAAGAAATGCATCAATAACGACGAATAAGTTTGTCACTCCCATTTCTGATGCTATTTTACCCAGTTTATTTAAACAATCCTTTCCAATTTCAATCTGTCTTGGTAAATATGTCGACGCCATGAATCATCCTCCTTAACGCTATTTTATTAATCCATTACATGCTTCAAGGACATTGCACATTTTCATAGTATTTGCATAAGATTGTTACTTCGTGATTTTTATCGTAATTATTAGTTAATTCAGATGTGATAAAATCAACATCTCATAAATATGGATCTCTCCTCCTCATCACCTCCTTTAATGCAACAGACAAACATGAAAATTGTACTCGTTAGTTACTCTAGCAACCCAACTAACCATAAACTAATCATCGGTACATAAGTAATCAAACCGAGTAACACTAACATCGTAATAAGCAATGGACCAATTCCTTTGATAACCTCTTCAATTTCCAATTTGGCTATTCCGGAGGCAACAAATAAATTGACACCTACAGGAGGAGTAATAAATCCAATTGCAAGGTTAAAAATCATAATCAATCCGAAATGGATTGGATCAACTCCCAATTCAACTGCTATAGGTAAGAGAATCGGTGTTAAAATAACAATTGCGGCTAATGCCTCTAGTATCAATCCCACAAGTAACAGGAAAATATTTAGCAATAAAAGAATGATGATTTTATTCTCGCTTATCGTTAAAACAAAGTGGGCAACTGTTTCAGCGACTCTTTCCAATGTGATTAATCGACCAAAAATGCTAGCCATAACAATCAATAGAATAATAATTGAAGAAGTCACACCAGCAGTCGCTAAATTCTTATACATTGATTTCAAATCCAAATCTTTGTAAACGAAAAAGCCAATAATCAAGCCGTACGCAGCAGCAACCGCAGCGGCTTCTGTTGGAGTCATGAATCCACCATAAATACCACCTAAAATTAAGATAGGTACCAATAGTGCAAGCCTTGCATCCCATGCTGCCTTCAGTGTATTTTTTAGATTAAAACTCGTTTGATCGCCCTGCCAGCCATTTTTCTTAGAGATGAAATACGTTACAATCATTAAAGCCACACCAGTAAGCAGTCCGGGCATTACACCAGCCATAAATAGTTTAGATATGGATTGTTGACCAACTACACCATAGATTACAAGTGGATTACTTGGTGGTATAATTACACCAAGTGAACCCGCAGTCGCGACCACAGCAGTTGCAAATCCAGCATTATACCCTTGTTTGATCATTGCAGGAATTAACAATGTTCCAATTGCGGCAACCGTTGCTGGACCTGACCCACTAATAGCCGCAAAAAACATACAAGTTACAATGGCTACTAGTGCCAACCCACCGGGCAAAAAACCTAATAATTCATCTGATAGCCTTAGCAGCCTTTTGATAATATTTCCGCCGCCCATTATAATTCCTGCAGCAATGAAAAATGGGACGGCCATTATCGGGAAATTATCAATACTCGTAAATGCTGTCTGCGGGAAAAAATCAATTGGAATGGCATCTGTCGCAAGAACTGTTGCCAATGTACTCACTCCAAGTGCAAAAGCAATTGGCATTCCAATCATAATGAATAATATGAAATAGCCAAAAAGTAGGAGTGTAATAGCAGATTTTGCTGATAATGCAATGGGTAATATGAAAGCAATTGCAATCATTACACCCAAAACTCCGTCCTTAATCTCAAGACTCTTTAAATCCAAACTAAAATTCTGAAACAACCTTAGAATAATTAGTGCAAAACCGATGGGTACAGCACTATATGGAACGGCCATCGGTACTCCTAATGCAGGCGATAATTGATTCATATCAAATTGAAAGGTAATCAACTCAATACCATAACGGATCATAATATAACTAAAATAAAGCATGAAAATTGTATTTGCCAAGCTAATAGAACTTTGGATATTCTTAGGTAATCTCTTTACAATTGCATTGACTTGGATTGATTCTCGTTTTTTTATGGCAAGACTTGCACCCAAAAAAGATACTGCAATAAAAATATAGCGAGAAATTTCCTCTGTCCATGTTGTAATATTTGCTACGTTGATAAAAGGTAATAAATATCTGTTAATGACTTGAAAATTGATCAGTAGTATGAAAATCAAGAATCCTAACACAATAAATATCTCTTCAAATCTTTGATCGATGAATCTGACAATTTTTTTGAAAACCGTAGTATTTTCAATTGAAGCTGAAATATTTTCTTGCACTTCTGCTAAAGAACCTTGTTCCAACGTCAGTCACCTCCCGTTACAAGATGTTTTTCTTAATTGAAAATGTCTTCTCTCGTTTTGCCAAGTGTTTCAAGAATAAGGTCAACATAGTTCGGTTCAGCTTGACCTTCTCTTACAAATTGATCCCATACCGGTTCTACTGCCTGTTTCCATACTTGCAATTCCTCAGGCGTTGGTTCAAAAATTTCAATGCCATAGTCTTTAAATTGTTGTCTAGCCTCGTCCTCACGTTCATTTGCACGTACTCTTTGCCACTGCATCGCCTCTTCTCCAGCTTCCAAAATCAATGCTTGATTTTCCGCCGATAGTGCTTCAAATTTAGCCTTATTCATCACGACAACATCGGAACTATAGTTATAATTGACTTCAGTTGCGTATTTCAACACTTCCTGATGTTTCGTATCCCATAAGAGCGAGTAACTATTTCCTTCGCCGTCTACTGTGCCTTGTTGTAAGCCTGTAAATACTTCTGACCAGGCCATTGGTGTAGGATTTGCACCATAGGAATTAAAATCTGCCTGTTCTATTTTTGAGTTTGTAGTTCTTATTTTCATCCCCTTTAAATCTTCTGGTTTTTCGATAGGTTTTATATTATTTACGATTTGACGAAATCCATAATCCGGAAAGAAAATGACAATGAAACCCGATTTCTTCATTTCTTGCCGAATAATATCTCCCGGTTCCCCATCAAGCGCTATATACACTTCATCTTTATTTTCGAAAATGTATGGAAGATCCCATGCTGTAAAGTATTTGGTGAAACCCGCCATATTGGGAGTGGAAGAACTAGCGATTTCTATACTTCCTCTTTGTGCGCTTTCAATTACTTCTCGGTCATCCCCAATAAGCCCATCATGAAACGTATCAATCATTATTTTTCCGTTCGATTTTTCTTTCACAAGCTCTGCAAATTTGTCGATACCTTGTGAAACAGGATGGTTAGCAGATTTCGACTGCGCTACACGAAGAGTAATAACTTCACCTTCAATAGAACCGGTAGTTTTACTTAACGTAGTATTCCCCATCAGAATCATGCTGAAAAAAGTCCCGATTACTAAGGCTGAAATAATCCAATGCTTTGAATTTTTCATACGCTCCTCCTATCAACCGAATGATAACGCTTACATTTTATTTAACAGATTCACTTGATTTTCCTTTTTGTTTTAATCCCAAATACATACATATCAGGACGGTAAAAACCCTTATAATATTCAACTGGTTTTTCGAATTCATCGTAAATAATTCTTTCAACACTGAGTACACTAGTATTCGGTGGTATATTTAGCAAATTTGCTAAACGGTCATCAACTATTTCAGTGCTAATGAATTGTTCAGCTTCAATCAAATTAATGCCAAGTTCATTCTCTAGTAATTCAAAGATAGTTGCTTTATCCAGATCATATTTTGCTAAACTTAAGCCAAGATCAACTGAGTAATAATGCTGTTCGATTGCCACTGGTTTTCCATCTGCAAAACGAAGTCGTTCAATTGTGTAAATATCCCCTTCGAATAAATCAAGTGAAGAATCTTTTTCGGCTAATTTTTCTGACTTTAATAACTTGCTTCCTGGTTCCATTCCCATATTCTTTACTGTCTCAGTAAAACTGTTTAGTGTGGTTAGCCATTCCTGAATAGGTGGTTTCACCGTAATGAAAGTTCCTTTTCCATGTACTTTTTTTAAAGTCCCTTTGTTTACCAGTCTTAAAACAGCTTCTCTAATTGTTGTTCTACTCACTACAAACTGATCCATTAATTCTCGCTCACTTGGTATTTTATCTTTATAAACCCCCTCCTTTATTTTCAACTCAAGTATTTTACTAATCTGTATATGAAGTGGTATATGCAACTCATTATTAATCATCATTAATCACCCTTCTCATATGGTCCAGACATCCGTACCAGTATAAAATCAAAAACTAACTTGTTGTATTTTTCTGAAATATCTTATTTCCATCATTAAATCAAATAAAGTTGAGCAAGTCAAGCATTTTTTTTACTCCGCATCATCAGCATACAAGATAAGCTGTTAGTCTGTGTTCAAAATTACAAGTAGAGCATATTAGACAGTGATTAATCAGATAATAGGCAAGGTTTTGTAGAAACTTGAGAAGTGTTAATGTTAATGTGATTCTATGCCCCGCCAAAAAAATTATCACATAAAAATCGATACTGCACTATAGACCAATAACAACGCCATCACAACATTAAATTGCTGTCTATATTTTGATAAAAACTTTTGAAAGACTGAGCCAAAGAGACTCCAGCTACCCGTGCTCAAAATACCGACAAAACCTAAAAATAACGATAGCAGTAGTAAGCTACTATGTGAGCTATGGTACGGAAGGATGAACGTCCCAACGACTGTAATGCAATATAAAACACCCTTTGGATTGACAAATTGTAGTAGCATCCCAGCCAAGAAACTATTATATTTGCCTCTATCATTACCATTACCATTACCATTAGTCGTACTTGTAATAATTTTATAAGCCAGATATAGCATATAACCTGCGCCTAAAATCATCATCGGCAATTCTATTTTTGGGATGACATTATGAAGTAGAAGATTAAAATAGCTTGATAAAATCATGATGACAAAGAAACCCGCACCTACACCTAGACAGAAGCGAATTGTCTTCTTAAATCCATACTGATTTGCAAATAGCATCGCCATAATATTGTTCGGACCTGGTGTAAAACTCATGACAAACACATATACCAAAAATGAGACCACTGGCATGATAGACCTTCCCCTTCTCCTATATGTTATACTGTCTAAAACAGACGATATAACGTTTTCTTTTTATTGTACAATTCAGACGTTATATTGTACAGAAGGAATTGAGGTGTCTAAATGCAAGAAATTCATCTTGTTATAGCAAAAAATTTAAAAACGCTTAGAGAAAGTAAAAAGTTAAGCCTTGAAAAGGTAGCCGAACTAACAGGAGTCAGCAAAACGATGATTGGTCAAATCGAACGTGGCGAATCAGCTCCGACCATTACAACCATCTGGAAAATAGCCAATGGCTTGAAAATTTCTTTTACGTCACTCATCAATCATCCGCAGCCAGAGACAATTGTTGTGTCCAAAAGTGATATTCAAGTTTTATCCGAAGACAATGGAAAATATCGTGTTTATCCTCATTTTCCATTCGAAGATGACAAACGCTTTGAGATCTATTCAGTCGAAATCAATCCAGGTGGATTTCTAAGTGCGGATGCGCATATGGAAGGGACTGAGGAGTTGTTAACGATTTTTGACGGCGAGCTAACGGTTCGTGTTAATGATGAAGAATATATGGTAAGAAGTGGTGATTCCATCCGTTTCAAGGCTGACAGGCCACATAGTTATGAAAATTCGGGATGCGTCGTGACGCGATTGAGTATGGTGTTGTATTATCCGAATTAAAAAAGGGCCATCCCAAAGTCACTGACTGTTGGGATGGCCTATTTTATTAAAAGAAAGATGTCTGTTACAGTAATCAATCATATACTTCGAAAATTTCAAAGCTTTGTCCATTCGTTCCCTATCAGAAGAAAATCTGTTTCTCACCGCACCTTTCCGAATATCTATCGCTTCCTGTATAATCGGATGCCATTCCTCTGGCATATGCAGAAATGCATACTCACCAGCACCCAGTTTTGAAATGATGCCATGTTCCTTTAACGTATAATATTGGCGTAACAGCCCCAGAATCGACCATTCGATTTCAACATCAATTTCCTCGGTCGTAAATTGAAGCATGTTCTTCATCGCATGTTCGATCTTTTCAATCCGCCCTGCCCAGTACCTGTTCATATTTCCCACTACATACTCAACCAGATGCTGTGGGTCGATTTCAACATTGAGCGCAGTTGGTTGTGGTCCAATAATGCTAATCCCATGTTTTTTCAAAATCCACCATGTAATCGCGTTAAAATGAGCTCCATAACTCAATTGACCCCCATTATAAAAAGGATAATCCGTATCGTCAGGTGCCAATTTACCAATATCCGCCCACATCAAATAGACTCCATCCATCTCCGGCTTTGAATAAGTACTTTCTATCGCCCTATGAATTTCTGCTAATATCTCGCACTCTCCCTCCGACAAGCGTCGATTTATTATGGCAATAAAATCAATATCACTTGAATCCTCCACATAAGCATCCAATGCAATCGAGCCTTGCAAATAGAAACCTTCAAGCGTATTTGGCAAACGAACATGGAACAAGGTAAGATATTCATCTAAAATATTATTAACATAAGCTGGTAAGCCCCGCATTAATTTCTCCCCCACTACTTCTGGTGTTTTACATAAACTATATCTCCAAATCGTAAAAGTAAAGGTAGTCAATGATTCATCTTCAATACTTTTAATATAAAGTTCTCTTTATAATGCGTATAATCGTCCATATCCCCAGATTCATTCAGTATAAAACTCATTTTTAATTCTTCATATTCTCGCCTTAACGTTTCAGATGAATTAAGTTTATCTCGGAATAAAATCAGATTGTTCCACTTGTCTCCTTTGTAATTTACTAAATGAATAATATGTGTTTTGATGTCAAATGTCTCATCATTATCGAATCTAGCTATCACGATTTCGTTTTCCAGCACTACACGGAGACGATAAAAACTAATCTCTTGCAAGCTTTTAATAATGCCAGCAGGAACATTATTTATATCTGCTATTCCAACAGCAAAGTCAATCATCGGTTTTGCTTTCATACCAATGATGGATGTACTGCCTATATGCTCAATACAATCGATATCTATACCAGTCACCTTATGGATTTCTTTTTGCGTTTTTTGAAATTCAGCGATCCAACCTTCTTGTGGTTCCACTAATTTAATTTCTCCTCTTTTTAATCCTAAAATCACCATATCAAATCCTTCAAATGAACAATATATATGTTATTATTACTGAAAATTGGGCTTTTAAATAGACTTATATTCAAGAAATGTCTGTGTTATACTATATAAAGGAAAAAGTGAGATAAATCGTTAACAGACAACTGTTTCTTTGTAACTCCTACTAGCCCCCATTTAGCTTGCAGACTGAAAAGAATCAGTACAATTCCTGCAAACAGACAAATCATTCGAGTCGCTGAAATTTTTTCCGCAAAGCCAAACAATGCAATGCCTTTCGTAACAATTAGCACAACAGGACCCACTAACGCGGGTAGCGTATTAATATATAAGGTTTTTCAAAATCGTTAAATTTATACATCAGCATCGCAGCGGTTATATCGACACTACCTGAAAAAATCCGTAATATAATTATCATTGATAGTGCTTATTCAATCAAATAGCTCCTTCCCTCCGATATTCCTCTATGACCACTACCTTTTGTATATCTAAGACTCATCGTATTGCAGTATATGAAGGCTTTTCTACTTTTATCATAAAACAACATCAAATAGGACTGTTCCATACGCCAAAGTTTCTTCGACGTATGGAACAGTCCTTCACCTAAAATATACCCCACCCTTACGCACATAAATCAATAAGCAATATCAATTTCCATTTCTCGTAACCATCGATCTACCGCTTCTTTTGGATAGTAGACTGTATCATCTATCCTCAAATAAGGAAGTATACTAGTCGTTATACCATCACCAACTGATGCAGGTCCCAATTTTTCAACATCTGCTTCGCTCAAACCTAAATAGCTAGCTAACTCCGTTATTGTAAATATTTGTGCTTGTATGGTTTCTTTTGTCGGTGTAGTCGTAATCACTATTTCTTTACCACTTACTGCATTTTCCCTTAATCCTTCTGCTATCAGCCAACTCCCTAACACAATAGCCAATGCTAAACTAAAAATAGATAATGCGATTACATTGCTTTTCATACTACTTCCTCCCCAAGTCCCCAATTTTAGTATAGCAAATAAATGGATATCATTAGTATACTAACAGATTTCTATATCGATTATGAAAAATAAAAATAGCCTGCGTCAAAGTTGGTACATTCTACTTTGACGCAGGCCATTACTTTTTCATTTACAGCTTCTTAACAAACTCCGTCTTCAATTGCATCGCGCCAAAACCATCGATTTTACAATCAATATCATGATCGCCATCCACCAAACGGATGCTCTTCACTTTTGTACCTGCTTTGACAACGTTTGAGCTACCTTTTACTTTAAGATCCTTAATAACCGTGACAGAATCACCATCGTTTAAAATATTGCCATTGGCATCTTTGTAGACCTTTTTCTCTTCTACTTCTTCTGTTGCTGATTCTAACGTCCACTCATGCGCACATTCCGGGCACACAAAAAGGCTGCCATCCTCGTATGTATATTCTGAATTACACTTTGGGCAATTTGGTAAATTTGACATAATTTCAATTCCTCCATTCATTCGTGTACATTATACCATAAAAGACATGCCATTTCATGAAACACACTAGCTTAGCCACGCTTCTGCTTCACATGGACCCATATCATAAGAGGTATTAATAATAAGGCTAAATACGTGCCGACAAATCCTAAGATTGCATAGCTTGAATAGGCAACGATGAGCCCCGATAATAAGCCACCCGCCGTCCCCGCTAATGCCACCCATACATCAACGGTTCCTTGTGTTTTTGCACGTGTTTTCATATCCGTCGAATCAATAATAATAGCCGTCCCGCTAATTAAACCAAAGTTCCAGCCAAGCCCAAGTAATATAAGTGCAAAGGCCAACCAAAACAGAGAGCCTCCCGGTGCTAAAGCTGCAACGACACCTGCTGAAGCCAATGTAACGCCCGAAGCGATGACCATAAACGTACGACCGATTTTATCGACCAATATGCCTGTCACTAGAGATGGCAAATACATGGCGGCAATATGGAAACCGATGACGAGACCAACTGCACTTAACTGCGCGCCATGATTTTGCATTTGAACAGGTGTCATCGTCATAATTCCGACCATCACAGCATGTGAGAGAATAAGAACGAATGCCCCAACGACAACACCGACACGATTCACCTTACTTTGAAACACTTGATGTCCATCGTTCACCTTGTCCTGCCTTTGTTTGTCTATCTCTGTAGCGATTGCTCTTGCCACTAAAAATGGATCAGGACGTAAGTATATTAAAAAGACTAAACCTGCAATAAGATAAGCAGCTGCCGCTAAAATAAATGGACCCGCTAAAGCTGTTATGCCAAGTGTCAACGCGAATTTCCCCATCGGTGTAACCAAATTCGGTCCAGCCACCGCTCCCAAAGTCGTGGAAACCATCGCGATACTAATCGCTGTTGCCCGTTGTTTCTCACTTGCTAAATCAGTTCCAGCATACCGTGCTTGTAAATTCGTCGAAGTACCAGCACCATACACAAATAACGCTAAAAATAATAACAAGACATTGTTGATTGTCGCTGCAAACACAACCGCAATGGCCCCTATCCCCCCGGCTATAAACCCAAAAGAAAGCCCGTATCGACGACCAAAGCGCTGTGATATCCGCCCCACTATAAAGGCGGCTAACGCCGAACCAAGTGTAAATAAGGCAGTCGGCAGTCCTGCATAACTCGCACTCCCTAACATGTCCTTCGCAAGGAGCGCGCCGACTGTAATCCCAGCAGCGAGCCCTGCCCCTCCGAAAATTTGCGACATGATGACCACAATGAGTGAGCGCTTATACAACTTTTGTTGAGCTTCAGTTGAATGGAGATAATGCTCTATTTCGGTGGGATTTTGTTGCTTCATTCCTGATTCACACTCCTTTAGCTTTAATGAGCTACTTGTTTCATATTACCAGACAAGCGAAGAAATCCCAATTACAATAAAGCCGTCGAGGTTGTCTCGACGGCTTGCTATCATACTTGATTCAATTTCCCTGCATGAATATGATACTGCAAGTCAGCCACATGATTGATGAATGTTTGATCATGGGAAACAAATACAATCGTCCCTACATATGCAGCCATAAATTTCTCCAATGCTTCAAGTGCATGGATGTCTAGAAAATTAGTCGGCTCATCCAACAATAAAATGTTATAGTTTCCCAAGAATAGCTGACATAGCTGTAAGCGGATCGCTTCCCCACCACTTAATGACTTCACACTTTTTTGGGTATCTGTACCGACGAATTGCATGGCATGTAACACGCTTCGTAACAATCCTTCATCATAATCTGAACGGTTTCTCACGAATTGCAACACTGTTTCAGCCGTTGTAAACTGATAGCTCATTTGATGGAAATAACCAATTTTTGCTTTCGGTGAAATGGTTAATCCTGCACCGCCATTTGCAATATGCTGAAGCAATGTACTTTTACCGACACCATTTGCCCCCGTAATGGCGATTTTTTTGCCGAGTGGCAGTTGAAAACTCACTTCATCTAACAGCACTTTACCTTCAATTTGTAGAGTTAGCTGGTCTGCCATGATAGGAAACTTGTTGTACAATTCCAATGCTGTCGATTGGCGGAAGACAATTGGCCTTTCCTCTTGTACTGCTTCGACTTCCTGCAGCTTTTCCATTCGCTGTTCAATCGCTTTTGCTGCACGATGTACCGCTTTTTGACTCGTGCCTTTTGATTTCGTTTCAATCATACGATTGGCCAGTGCTTTCGATTCTTTTTTTGACATTTTTCCCGCTTGAGCGATTTTTTCAGCTTTCTTCATTTTTTCTTGTGCTGCTTGCTCAAGGCGACTTTTTTCCTTTACGAATTGTTCATGAGCATGACGCTGTTGTTCACGCTCTAGTTGCTTCTGTGCCAGGTAGTCGCTGTAATTTCCTGTGTAAACATGCACTTCACCATCACTTACTTCCCAAATCGTTGTGACAAGTGCATCTAAAACAGCCCGATCATGACTAATTAACACAAGTGCGCCGTAGTAATATCTTAGTTCATCAAGTAAAAACGAAATGCCCTCTTGGTCCAAGTGAGTTGTAGGCTCATCAATTAATAATGACTCATAATAATGCGTAAACAATTGTGCAAGCTTCAGCCTTGTTTGCTCGCCGCCACTTAACTGCCCGGACTCTTGCGGAACGGCTAACCTTTCGAGTAATGCTACATCCGCTTCCGCAACAGTCGGCGGTTCCAGTTGCTCAAAATAACCGCACTCTACATGACGCTTCACTTTTCCACTAGTTGGTTGGATACTGTCCGCAAGTACTTTTAATAATGTACTTTTCCCCGCACCATTTTTTCCAACAATGCCGATACGGTCAAATTGATGGACAGCTAATTGTTCAATCTTTACAATCACTTTATCTAAATAAGTCATTTCAACATTTTCTAACTCAAAACAGATTTGTTCCATATTCGCTACCTCCGAAATTTGTGATTTCGTATCGATAGCTAGGATCGATACGAGCTTCTAGTTCAAGCTCGTATCAATAGAACAATAACATCCCCATATAATATCCCTCCAATTAAAAAAGTACGCAGATTGCTTGCTCTGCGTAGTTACATAACGGCATAGATATCCCGTAGAGCACAAACCTTCTACAACATATCCCAACCTAGTACGCATAGCAAATAACCTCTCCAAAGAGTGGTTTACTCAAAAATATATGCGTATGGATCAGTATAGTTGTAAAAATGCCATGTCTATCGCTCCTTTTCAATCTATCGTCATTTTAGCTTGTTTCCCTTGATGTGTCAATTATGCCACTATTCAAAATAAGTGTTCTGTCAGATTAGGTCAATAAATATGCTACAATCGAGAAAATAACAAAAGAGGTGAATGCTATGTGCCGTAATATTAAAACCTTATTCAACTTTGAACCTCCGGCCACCGATGATGAAATCTATGCCGCTTCCCTACAATATGTACGTAAAATCACTGGCTTCAACAAAGTATCGAAGGCAAACGAGGACGCTTTTAATCAGACTGTAGAGCAAGTGGCAATTGCTACGCGGCATCTACTCAAGACAGCCATCACTAATGCAGAGCCCCGCAATCGAGAAATTGAAGCGGAACGCGCTCGGGCTCGTTCTGCCAAAAGATTTAGTGTGGAATAGGATTACTTTGCGTACAAAAGAAACAATTCCTATCCTCGACTGCAAAATACCTATATAATATAAAAAGATTCAACGTGTCCTGGTTATAGGGCAGCCAGAACTATTTTAATGAAGGAAAAGGTGTTTATTAGATGAGTTTATTGACAGTAGAAAATTTAAGCCATGGCTTTGGAGATCGCGCGATTTTTGAGGACGTCTCTTTCCGATTATTACAAGGGGAGCATATCGGGCTAATTGGTGCTAATGGTGAAGGTAAATCGACGTTCATGAATATTATTACGCGCAAGCTAGAGCCTGATGCAGGAACAGTAAACTGGTCGAAACGCGTGCGGGTTGGTTATTTGGATCAGCATGTTGTGTTAAAACAGGGATTGACAATCCGTGATGTGTTGCGGACTGCTTTTCAATACCTTTATGACCGAGAGACAGAAATGAACGCACTCTTTGAAAAGATGGCGGAAGTAGAGCCAGATGAGCTAGAGGCACTCCTTGAAGAAACTGGCCAAATTCAAGAAGAATTATCACATAATGATTTTTACATTATTGATTCAAAAGTTGAAGAAGTAGCGAACGGACTTGGGTTGAACGAATTCGGTCTAGATCGGGACGTTCATGATTTAAGTGGTGGACAGCGTACAAAAGTATTACTCGCCAAGTTATTGCTAGAGAAACCGGATATTCTTCTACTAGATGAGCCGACAAACTATTTAGATGTCGAGCACATCAACTGGCTACGTAATTATTTACAGAACTACGAGAATGCATTTATTTTAATATCACATGATATTCCATTCTTGAATAGCGTCATTCAATTGATTTATCATATGGAAAATCAAGAAATCACTCGCTACGTCGGGGATTATGAAGAATTTGTACGCGTACATGAGATGAAAAAGCAGCAGGTTGAGGCTGCTTTCAAGAAGCAACAGAAGGAAATCGCTAATCTTAAGGATTTCGTAGCACGTAATAAAGCAAATGCAGCGACGAGCCGAATGGCTATGTCTCGTCAAAAGAAGCTAGACAAAATGGACGTCATTGAATTAGATGCTGAAAAGCCGAAGCCACAATTCAACTTTAAACTTGCACGGACGCCGGGCAGGTATTTATTCCAAACAAAAGATCTCGTCATCGGCTATGACGAACCGTTGTCAAGAGAGCTAGAATTGACGATGGAACGCGGACAAAAAATTGCCTTGTCGGGTGCCAATGGTATTGGTAAAACAACACTGCTTAAAAGTATTCTTGGAGAAATCCCTGCACTTTCCGGCTCCGTTGAACTTGGCGAGCATTTGGAAATCGGCTATTTCGAACAGGAAACGAAATCGGATAACAACAATACATGTTTAGAAGAAGTGTGGGAAGAGTTCCCGCATTTCACGCAATACGAAGTACGTGCTGCGTTGGCTCGATGCGGTTTGACAACGAAGCATATCGAAAGCAAAGTAAAAGTGTTAAGTGGTGGAGAACGTGCGAAAGTACGTTTATGTAAACTAATCAATAGCGAAACGAATCTACTTGTCCTCGATGAGCCCACGAATCACTTGGATAAAGATGCAAAAGATGAATTGAAACGCGCTTTACAGGAATACAAAGGCAGCGTCCTACTCATTTCACACGAACCTGATTTTTATGAAGGCCTTGTGACAGGTGTTTGGAACGGTGAAAATTGGACGACTAAAATGTTTTAATCCACTACGAAAAACCATCCGAAAGTTTTTTCACTCGGGTGGTTTTTTTGTATTATTGCGATGAAGATCCACTCTACATAAAGTCAAACAACACCTTATTTGTTTGGCATAAAGTCGATTGTTTTTGCCTGATACATATTATCTTTGAACATGTAAGTAATTTGAATACTCCCTATATAGCCAGTTGGAGAAATGATTCCGCCAACTTTTGCAATAAGCTGATTGTCTTTTATTTCAAAGTTAATAATATTACCAAAGTATATATCGGTAAATAAGACTTCAGGTTGAATTCCTAACGATTTTATATCTATTGTATAATTTTTGTCACCAATACTAATAGTAGCTTTATCGGATGACATCTTAGTCTTTACATTTTTCAACACGATTGCAATCGGATCATCTACAAGCATCTCAACGGGCACTTCAAAAAACATCTTACCCAATTGTTGATTTTGTATATGGAAAACATGAACTTCTCGTTCTACTATCCCAGTACCAGTACCTCTAGTTAAAATGATGATTAACTCTTGCTTGCCATCTCCATTGATGTCCGCATTGATAATTTCGGGAAGCCATGTAGGACTTGTTGTATTAATCCAGAATGGCCTTGACATCATAACACCTTTAAAATCAATTTTAAAATCAGTATATACATCATTCACATTCATTTTTGTAGCATAAAGGATAATATCCCCTTTTTCCGACTTCGCAATTTCATCATATGCAGTCGGTATTGCTTCATCATTTGTTACAGCAAATCCGACCTTAAACAAATCAAATTGAAAAAGGAAGATAATCATGCCGATTAAGAAGATCAAATACATTTTTCTCATTACTGAACCTCCTAAACGATAATTCTGTTTAGGATTTCCACAACCGAAAAAAAAATACATAACGTTTAGATTTTACTCTCAATAAAACCTCCGCTGTTAGAACATACAATCGAAATCTTCTTTTATGATGGAGTACATATATAAATCATCGAATGTACCACGTGCAAATTCATAATGTCTTAGCAAACCTTCTTTTAAAAAGCCTTGCTTCTCTACCAATCTTTGCGATGGAACATTCGACGGTTCAATTAAAGCCTCTATTCTTTCTAACTGCAGGTGATGATAGCCATACTTCACAACAGCTTCTAATGCTTTGCTAGCTATCCCTTGTCCCCAGTACTCTTTGCTAATTTCATACCCAACTTCTGCGCGATAATGTTTGGGAATCCTATTCAAAAAGCCACAACTTCCAATCATCTTGCCAGAATCTTTTAAAGTGATTCCCCATCTAATTCCTGTGCCTACTTCGTATATGGATGAATACCAGCTAATTTCATCCCATACGTCTTTTACTGTTTCGAAAGGATCTAGCCCCATAGGTTTCACAACATCTTGATCAGACAGATAGTCAAACATATCAACAGCATCATCCGTTGTGACTTGTCTTAAAATTAGTCTTCCGGTTTCAATTATAGGAAAATTTTTTTCATTGACTTACTCCCTTTCTAACCTCATCCCCTAAAATGAAAATCTTTCAACTGGTCAACACTATTAACAATATGCGTGGGATTAGCATATCTCAATTCTTCGAACGAACCATATCCGTAAGTGACGCCAATCGAGTCAATCCCTGTATTACTGGCTCCAATAATATCGTGCTTCCTATCCCCTATCATAATAAATTTATCTAGCGTATGATGCTTATATGCATCTACTATGTATTGAATAATTTCGGTTTTCGCGGTTCTCGTTCCATGAAGGTTACTGCCAACAACTAGATCGAAATACTGTTCAATGTTAAAATGCTTTAGGATTTTCTCAGCAAACACAGTTGGCTTCGAAGTTGCAACAACCAATGTAAATTGAAGCTCTTTTAGTGATTTTAAAAGTAAGGAAATACTTGAATATAAGTCATTTTCGAATAGCCCCTTGTCCTTAAACCTTTCCCTATAGAAATCAATTGCTTTTTTTGTTATCTCCTCATCAAAATTGTAATACTCCGCAAATGAATCTTGTAGTGGTGGGCCGATAAAACAGTCCAATTTATCAAGATCAGGCTCATCAATTCCTAGTTTGGCTAACGCATATTGAACAGATTTTGTAATACCTATTTTGGGATCCGAAAGTGTCCCATCTAAATCAAATAAAATGATGCTATAGTTATTCATAGTAAGCCACCACTCCTTTTTTGTAATTAATTCCAACTTCATTTTATCATATTCTTCCGAAAAGCTTACCTTATTTCTACCACTCCAGTATAATGTTAAAATAAACTGTTATTAAACTATCAGGAAAAAGAATTTCAGAATGAGATAGTTAATGTTGCTAAGGAGGCAATACTTTGAATAGATTTCACAAACTAATAGGGGTTTTATTTTTCATAATAAACGTCTGTCTTATATTGACTTCTACTATAATCTCTTATATTGTTGTTTCGATCAGCAGGCTCGACGAGAGTAAAGGGTATATGATAACCGAAGCTGAGGAAATCAATTTTTTTTTGGAATCAGTATTCTAATGTTATTGATACAATTTGTTTTCTTACGTTTTGTTTTAAGTTATTTGAAAAAAAAGCTATTCAAAAAGTCTTCACTCATACTGAACTTAGTAGCACATTTCCTCCTATTTTTGTGGTTTGTCTTTAGTGTGTATCAATTCACAATAAATGGGGATTAAGCTGAAGGCAGCTGTAATTGTGCGCAATGTTTATAATTTAATTTGGGGATGATCACATTTCTCATGTGGAATTTTATAAATAAATGGGATTAGTAAGAGAGCGATAGATATTTTGCCTGTATCTGGTCCAATCCCAATCATATCTCCTAAACAATAGATGTGTTCAATGTCCCGCCTTTAAGGCAGAAGCATTACCGTGAATGTCAGCAATCACTCCTATTTTCATAACAAAATGATCCTACCAGAGGGATACATATTGGAAATCACTTATAATAGCCCTATCTCTTTCAAAGCAAACTCAATTCCCTCTTCACTCGATTTTTTCGTTACAAAATCAGCTGCCGATTGTACTCTTTCATTTCCATTCCCCATTGCTACTCCCAAACCGACAAACTCTAACATGTCAATATCATTCTCTCCATCTCCAAATGCAATTGCTTCTGATTTATCAATATCGAAGTATTCCAGTACTTTTCGAATAGCTACCGATTTTGATACTTCTTCTTGCAATACATTCAACACAAAAGGATGCCATCTCAAAAATGTTAAATGAGGAAAGTGAGAGCTGTATTTCTTCACCATTTGATCTGATGCATACAAGCACATCAAATAGACATCCTGACGATAAATTAATTCATCTATTGTAGGATACTCTTGTAGAAATAATGTTTCCTCCAAGGCCTTCAAAATTTGAGGATTCTTTACCCCATTCATATAGAATTCTTCAGTGTAGAAGGATAAGCCATGATTCTCAGCTTTAGCAAATTCAAATACATCCTGAACATTCCGTTGATCCATCGCCATTTTATGAATTACCTGTGACTCGTGCTTTGCATAACCTCCATTCGCTGTAATAAACGTCTCGATTCCTAACTCTTTAATATCTTGACACATTGATAACGGCCGACCTGTTGCCGCCACGACCTTCAATCCTTTATCTTTTAATGCCTGAATAGCGTCTTTGGTTTTTGTTGAAATACTACCGTCCTGATGATTCGTTATCGTTCCATCGACATCAAAAAATGCAATTTTATAACTCACAAAAACACCCCTTTTGACAATACTAGCCAATGGAGTGAAGCAACGCAACTTATTTATCAATAGCTTGAAAGCACTTCTACAATCTGAGCGTTCTGTACCTATTTTATGATTATGCAAGCAAACCACGTTCCTTCATGAATATAATACTGCATGTCCGCCTCTTTATTTTTGATTACTAAATCAGCGGAAGGCTGGTCACTTCCATAAAATCACGCCTAGATTCTAAGAAACTTCCCTTGTAAATCTACACTTCGGAAAGCTACTACACCCATAAAAATCTCCATACTTTCCTGTTTTCAAAGACAACTCGCTTTTGCACTTTGGACAAGTATTCCGCTGAATGCTTTCTTTCTCTTTCCGCACCTTTTCTTTGCGATTCGTCTGGATTGTTTGAACATGTTGCTTCCTAATTATCTTCTTTACTTTCTTATCTTCAATCAAGATTCCTTCGAGCTTTCGGTTAATTTCTCGCAACTCAAAATCACTTATTCTATATATATTCCATTCTTTAATTACCTGAATTAATTGCGGAAACTGAATGACTCTTGCAGATTTAAAACGATCTTCAAACTTTAAAGTAGATTGACTAGAAAATGCAATAATGGACTGAAAATATGCAGAGTCCTCATTCCCAATATAGTTTTTTAATGCTTGGACATGACCATAGTTCTGCCAAATCGGATTAAACATTTTTTCTTTTCGTTTATAAATAACCTGAGTCCAGTATCTTTGATCTTCTTTACCAAATATCCAACCTTGAAAATGCTTAGTTTCAATGACAAAGATTCCATAAGGCGAGGTAACCACATGATCCACCTGTGCTGTTCCCCTATCGCCATTTGGTACATATAGATCATGGTATATTGAATAATTCGGTCCTAATGCACTCAATATACGATTTACTCGCCATTCTGCTACCGCTCCTTTTATCATCGGAAACTTAAGTTTTAGTATGATAATCCCAGTCAGTACTGACAAAGTAAACAGAACAGGCGTCCAGATAAATAGGATCGGCAAGAAAACGATAGCGATTACAGTGATTAACATCCACTTTGATATAGTAGTCATCCATTCCCTACTCTCGTCCTTTAATGTTTAAGAATAAAAGCATCGTAACACAAGTGCCGAAATTATCTCTCTACCCAAAACCTCCGAACTACAGTTCCGTCTTCTTCCTTGAAACTCTTATCTTCAACTCCGCCGTTCTTTATTATCGTTTTGGCAGATCCGATATTGTCATCATTACAAGTTACCAGTACGCGCTGGATTCCCAATTCATCGCATTTCCTCAATGCCTCAGCTAGAATTCGTGTCGCATGTCCTTTTCTTCGTTCTGCCGGCCTCACACTATACCCGATATGCCCGCCGACATTAAATAAATAATCCATCAGATTATGCCGTATATCGACCATTGCGAGGACCCGATCATTTTCGTCCACCAAGAAATAGTTCGTGCTTGGCACCGTTTTTTGGTCACCATTATCTCGGATCTGCCGTGCTTCTAAATAAGCATCGTAGTTCTCGTAGCCAGCTAGATTGAAACTGCTAGGAGTCATACGGGGCTCCCCCCACTCTTTAATGTAGTCTTCATGCTCGTTTTTCCATTCAACGGACGGTCTCACCATTCGCATATCCATTCCCCATTTCTGCATTAATTGAAAAGCACTAGATTACAGAACAATTCCAAGTCATTCGATAACCTTTTTTGACGCAGAATATAGGCTTGTTACCCTACATATTCCTTCAATTCTTTCAAAACGAACGTTTCACGTTTTAACCAACTATTGTTCTCGAATCGTGTGATCAGACTTTCGTTTTGTTTAATCGCATCTTCTATACCAACCCATTGGGGAGTAAATTTAAAAATAGACTCATATTCATCCAATTCTTGAGAAATCGTTTCAACGTTAGTTAATTCACACGGATAGTAGTGCGAAGTCATTTCGAATACATGTCCATTCACAAACTCGTCCATTTTCCGTTCAATTACAACACCCATTAAGCCTTTGACGATACAATTTATGTAACCAGTTTCCTCTCTTACTTCCCTCACTAGTGCTTCGGAGTAGCTTTCATTCTCTTCCACTCCACCTCCTGGAAATTTATAGTCCCCCCTATCTGAACGGGCTAGTAGAATTTTATTGTTAGTGCAAATAATAGCCCTAACAGCTTCTCTCTGCATGATGCCAGTATGGTTTTTGATTATCGGCGACTCCAATACCTTCTTAAACTTCATAATTTTCACCTCATTTCTTTCTGACAGGAACCTGTCCTTTAGCGGAATACCGATTTGTTAATCATTCAAAATATTCTTATAAAACTAGTTTATCATAAGGCGCATCCATTGAGAACAGGTAGCTTCCAACAATTATCATGAAAAGCACCACCGCTTTACAAATTTCCACAAAGCAAAAAACCTCCCCGCGATGAGGAGGTTACCATCAGAATCTAACAACCAACACAACAGCAAAAGCATGCTCTTTTACTTCCGCAAAAATGTCGCCCCCCATTTTCTTGAGTAGCTGCTTGCCTATATAGAGTCCTAATCCGTTACCCGGTTTGTTGCCTACATTTGAGCCCCGCCAAAAACTTGAGAACATATGGGGCAGCTCATTTTGCGAAATGGATGCGCCAGAATTCTCTATTCGGATTAATTGTCGATAGTCTTCTTCATAGAACGATACGCGAATCGTATTCCCGTCACCGTATTTAATCGCATTTTCAATAATATTATCCACTACCTCTACAAGTCTATCCGGGTCCCCTATTAAAAGCTTGTCTCGAACGGGCGCTATTTCAAATTTGATTTTAAGCAGCGCAAGTTTTTCTTTATTACTATACATTACCTTTTCAATCCACTCGCTTAGATAAAATTCTGTCTCTTGAATTTCAAAATCGCTTATCGAAGATGCAGATGTGCTAATAATATCGACAATCAAATTTTCAATCTGTTCAGCTTTTTCCTCAATGAGCTTGGCGCATTCCTTACGCTTCTTGTCACTTTCATACAGGTCGTCATATAATGCCACCGAATATAATTTAATAGCAGAAACCGGTGTTTTGAGTTCATGTGAAAGGGATGCAATCAGCGTTTGTCTATCCTTTTCCAGCCGTAAATTGGTTTGCTTTTGTGCATTCAATGTCTCTCTAAGCAAATTAAGTCCCCAAATAAACTTACCAAAAAACCTGCTTTTACTCTCATTTATACCTTGATGTAGATGTCCCTTTGATAATTCAAGTGGCATGTTCTCAATGACATGAAATGGCTTAATAATTTCCCTTTTCACATACAACAGCATCCCGACAATAGAAGTTAAAGCTACTAGTAGAATGACGGCTACCGTAATGATGACCGGTGTAATTGTGTTCGGAACAATATAGGTAAGCCGCAAATACCCTGCTAATTGCTGTCCGTCATAGATGGGTTTAATCATAAAACCTGCTCCACTTCTAACTCCCGCACCATTAAAAAATTGTTCAATTTGTAGTGGCTCCGCATTTCCCTCCATCCAATCAAGACCCTGAACATAGTTAGCTTGATCAATCTCAATGTCAGTTAGCAACACACCGTTATTTAGCTGGTTGGCTATGCGATTCGCTTCAATCACATAGCCCTTGTTCTCCTCAATACTTCCGTTATAAGAAGCTGCAAAGGAAAAGGCGATTACAACCGTAATCCCAATGATAATAACCCATATAATCAGACGATTAAACTGCTTCATACTTGTATCCAACACCCCAAACGGTTACAATACATCTTGGTTCTTTCGGATTATTCTCAATTTTTTCGCGAAGTTTACTTATATGGACGGTAAGAGTCGAAAGCTCACTAAAGCTATCAATCCCCCATACCGCCTCAAACAACCACTCTTTGCGGAGGGCTTTCCCCTTATTCATCATCAGAATCACCAATAACTCATACTCCTTAGATGTCATCACAATCAACTCATCTTTAAGATACACCTTCATTGAGGCTCTATCGATTGTCAATGCACCCTCAGAAAGCAATTGTTTGTTGTCAAACATATGATAGCTACGACGAAGATGAGATTTTACTTTAGCAATTAACAAGTTGACCGAGAAGGGTTTTTCCAAATAATCATCGGCACCGAGATCTAGACCAATAATCTTATTATTATCCCCATGTCTGGCACTCATAATAATGATCGGGAGATTATGCCTTTCTCTTATTATCCTGCAAACCGCAAATCCATCAAGCTCTGGAAGCATAATGTCTAGCAACAATAGCTTCACCGGATTCTCTGCCAGATATTGAAGCCCTTCTTCTCCACTGGACGCAACAAATACGGAGTATCCCTCATCCAACAAGAAATCTGAAAGAATCGCAGCAAGCTCCAAGTTATCTTCAATGATTAGAATATCTACCACATGCTCACATCCCTATACCTCTCTACATAACACTATTCCTACCAGCCCATCTCCATTAACCAACTGCTCAATTTTCTTTCTCGTTCCCTAACATTCCATTCATCACCAGATGTAGCCATTTTTAATTCACCCTGGATATTACCATCTACCATATAGAATACCTTATCCGTTTGTGCAGCTACCTTCACATCATGAGTAACAAGCATAATCGTTGTACCATCCTCATTAATTTTACAAAGCTCTGCCATGACCTCTTTGGCCGCCTTAGAATTCAATGCCCCTGTAGGCTCATCAGCAAAGAGCATTTTCGGTTTATTAATCAGCGCACGACAAATACATGCCCTTTGTAATTGTCCACCTGAAACCTCGGTGATATCATGGTTCGCTAATTCGACAATATCAAGCCTCTTCATAAGCTGATCTGCATGAGTATTCACATCACTACGACTGCGTTTACTCTCATTACTCTTCAAAGCTTGATAGCCCGATAGAATAATATTATCATAAATAGACAGATTTTTAAGCATATGCATTTGTTGAAAGATAAACCCCATCTTATGGAGTCTAACCTCAGCCATCTGTTTCTCTGAAAGCTGTGCAAGACTTATTCCATCAAATAGGACTTCTCCAGCTGTTAGGCGATCCATACCACTTACCGTATACAGTAATGTAGATTTCCCTGAACCGGACGGCCCCATGATTGAAACAAATTCCCCCTCATGCAGAGTGAAGTTAATATTTCTCAACACATTAATTTGTTGTTTGTTCACGATGTAAGTTTTGCATAAATTCTCAACCGTTAATACTGCGCTCATGACTAAATTCCTCCCGCTCATTTTGATTATTCCTCATTCATATTCCACACATGTATTTTTTTGATTTGTCCACAACTAGAGTAAACCGCTAATAAGACAACCGTTACGATTAACAGTGGACACCATACATACACCTGTAAAGCTACAATATCCATGTCGAACTTCGTTAAACCGAATAATCTGAACAACATGCCTACTAGTTTTTCTCCAAATACATTCGCAAAAAATACCCCCAAAATGATGGAAGAAACAAGCAGTATGAGTATACGTAAACTCTGCCATAGTTTGATTTGCCCATTCGTAAAACCTAGACTTTTCATAATTGCAATCCCATGTACTTCTTTGGTTATTAACAACCTCACAAAAAGACTTGTAATAAAGAATAAAATGAGACTCATAGTCGCAATAATTAAGCCATTAATCATCTTCAGTTGACCCATAAAGCCCCCAGTCAAATCACCCATCATGTCCATAGCGCTTTTAATCTTTAGATGGCCAAACTGTTCTTTCATATTTTCAATAATCTGCGGTTTTTCTTTAGTAGAAGCATTTATGTTTCCCATAAATTGATAGCCCGCTAACTGGAAAGGCTGATAAGCATCTGATAATCGAACCATATATCCTTCGTTGGTAATCGTTTGAAAAATACCGGAAATAAGAAAGGTTTGTATCTTCCCATCGATTTCAAAAACAACTGTATCCCCGATGTGTTTGTTATATGCCTCAGCCATCATGCCTGTAATCGCAATTTCGTTCTCAAGCTTCGGAGACACTCCATCTAAATAGTCATTCTGAGCTATCTTGGACACGTTTTTCATACCAATAATACGTCGAGCACCCTCGCCATTTTCGAGAATATATTTGGTGTTAAAATAATAATCAACCGATAAAGAGACGTCGAAATTTTTGTCACGAAATTCTTGCTCTAAAGACTCCATGTCGGTTAAAACATTAGACATTTCGCCTTCGGTTGTCCATGTTGTTGGATAAAAATCAGCCTGCGTGGTTCCAAAATAATTAATAAAACCTGGTGCTAGAATTGTGTTCGCTAAATTGATGGGAATCAGAATAATCACCGTGCTTAATACAAACGTAAGAATTAATGTCGTGTATCCTTTCATCTGGTTGAGCACATCACTAATTGCCAAGAACATGGTAGTATGAAGAAATTTACTTTTATGGAGAGACATTTTTCTGGAAGCCTTAAAACGCTCCCCATTATGTCCCTGCCTAATTGCGTCAATCGGAGAAGCCTTATTAATTTTGCGCATACATAGGGCACAAAATAATAATGTCACAGCTACAATACCAAATATGCTGAAAACTGCTATAACTATGCTAGTGCTACCAACAGGCACAATGACATATTCCGACACCCTCAGTGACATGATTATCGTTAGAGGCAGGCTTATTCCCAATCCGATTGCACCACCAGCGACAGATAATCCAAAATACTTCGTAAGATACAATCCTCTTATACCAGCATTCGTAAAGCCAATTGCTTTCATAACACCGATTTCCCTATAATCGTCCTGTATCGTAGAAATAATCGTAAATCGTAAGGTCAAAAAAGCAATAAAGATCAAAAATAAGCTAACGATAAATAATAAAGCTGACATAATACGATCCGTCATATATGACAGTTCCACAAGCGCTTTGTCAATATCAAAAATACTCAGGATATCCGACTTTGAAAATTCTGTTGTAATATCCGTTTGACTTTCTTCTGGGTTTTTAACAAAACTCCATAACTTAATCCATGTTTCCTCGGGCACGCTTTGCTTTATTTCATCAAAATCATGCTGCGAGATTAGAAGTCTTTTTATACCTAGTAGATCAGACCCCAGAAACGCATCTTTAAAAAATCCTTTCACAATAAACGTTTTTGACAATCCTTCAACATTAATTGTGAGCTGATCCCCGAGTTGAATCCCCGTCGTATTCTTAATGTTTATCGGCAATGCTATTTCTCCGTCTTGCAATGTAAAATTTTTATCGTTCTGGCCAAAAACGAGATTTACATCCTGAGGAAGGCTGGCTAGAAAAATACTAGTATTGCTTGAAAACTCCTTACTTCCAGTTGGAACAGTGATAGTATTTGAAGACACTCCGATTTGGAACGCTGAATAATATGCATCAATGGATGGCATATCATTTGCCCACTCTTCAATCATTTTGTCATTCTCCGGTGTGTTGCTAATCATAATATTGAGATCCGCAACCTGACTTTTACTTATAAAACTGTTCACCGCCGTTGTCGTCGAGTACATTAGATTGGTGCTACTTGCAACTAGTGTAGATGCCAATGCAATCAGCACAAACAACACGACATTCATTGCCTTTTTTCGCTTCAAGTCCTTTTTTAATATTTTCAGAAACATGGTAGAACCCCTTTCTCTTTACGCTCTAACCACATTTTAAAACATAAGTTATTAAATAATCCTAAAGTCCGAAAAAGTATATTGGAATAAAAAAAAAGAAAAACCACCCCCAAAAAAGGGATGGCGCGTTATTATTAGTCTAGCTTCAGAACTTTTCATCAAACAATAGCATCTTACATTATTCACTCAAACAGTGGATTTCCTTTCATCCCAACCCATAGATCGGTTTGTTCAAGTTGAGCCGCAAGCTGTAAAAGTAGTCTTTCTTCACCTTTCCCTGCCATCACTTGAACACCTATCGGCAAACCCTCCTTCGTTAAATGCACAGGCATGGAAATCGCAGGTTGCCCCGTTAAATTGGCAAGTTGGGTAAACGGCGTATATGTTAAGCTCGGTAAAAACATATCATAAATGATTGCTTGTTGTTGCTCACTCCCTGATGCTTCGTCCATTTTGAACCGCAGTTGTTCCTGCTCTGCTTTTGAATGGGTTAACTCTCCAATTTTAGGCGCCGCAAATGCTGTTGCCGGTGTTATGTATAAATCATAGCTTTCATGTACAATCGCCATCTGTGCTGCAGCTGTATCCCATGATGCAAGACTTGCTGAATATTTTGCTGCTGATACTGATTTCCCCGCTTCATTTAATAACCACGTTTCAATTTCAACATCATTCGCTGTGAGTGCCCTGCCAACTGCTTGTTCCAATTGTTCAACGACAGCAGCCATTTCTCCGCTATTCATTAGGAAATAGTCCCGCATTAACTGAATACCATCAACCTGATTGTCCAGCTCCTCAACGATATGCCCTTCTGATTCTAACCAGCGAACAACTTTTTTCACCGCCGCCTGAGCCTCTTCCGAAACTGGTGTAGCTACTGGTGATTTTGTTGTAAACGCAATCTTTAATTGACGGGCAATCGGTTGACAGATCGCATCTACCGAGCTCCCTTCTAGCAAGGGTGTCTGAAACGCCGCCGCCTGTTGGACGACTTGGAGTTGATCGAGCATTGCAGCACTATCCCGTACACTTCGACTCAACACAAAGTCAATCGATGCCCCTTGCCACTGACGACCAACACCTGGACCAACCGGCGTCCGCCCCCGCGTTGGCTTCAGCCCTACCAAACTCGAAAATGAAGCTGGAATCCGAATCGATCCACCGCCATCACTCGCACCCGCAAGCGGAACAATCCCTGAAGCAATCGCAGCCGCTGATCCACCACTCGATCCACCTGAAGAATAATCCGGATTCCACGGATTGCGCGTCGCTCCATATAATTCAGGTTCCGTGATATTTTTCAAGCCAAATTCAGGCGTGTTTGTATGACCAATAAATAAAAATCCTGCCTCACGAAGCTTCTTTACAAAATGCGAATCCTGACCGGCTACCGTCGTCGATAATAACTTAGAGCCTGAAGTTATCGCCTCACCTTGCAATGCTTGTGAAATGTTTTTCAATAAAATCGGTACACCCGCAAATGGATGATTACCAACTTCGACTCGCTTCAATTCATCCAACACACGTTCTCTTCGCATATGCGTAACGGCGTTCAGCGCAGGATTCACTTTTTCCAATTGACCAAAACTTAACTCAACCAACTCACTTGGCTTCACTTCTTTTTTTCGAATCAACTCCGACAAATCAGTCGCGTCTAAGCGTAAATAAGTATCAATATTCATGTTCCCACTCCCATTGTTATATTTTTGAAACCAATATAGTGAAAAGTTGAAAAGCGGTTTAAGTCATCGACTCTGCATTGCCACTTTTAACCCAATGCCAATATAGACTGCGCCTACGATTTTGCCGCTCCACCGATTCATCCAGGACTTTCGCTTAACAAATTGTCCAAGTACGCCAATGCTCAAGGCAAAAAACGTCGTGTAGATGACACTCATCAGCACAAATATTAAGCCAAGGACCAGGAATTGAACAATCGTTGAACCTTGCGCTGGCTGAACAAACTGCGGTAAAAATGCCAGAAAGAATAATGCCGTTTTTGGGTTTAACACTTCCACAACTATCGCCTGACGATACGCATTTCCATTTGTCACGGTAGCAACCTTTGGCATTTGAGGATCTGAAGACTTTTCCAAAATCGCACGAATACCCAAATACACCAAATAGGCAACTCCCGCATATTTCACGACATTAAAAGCTAGGGCCGATGTCATCAAAATCGCAGAAAGCCCTGCCGCAGCACATAACGTATGAACCAAATCGCCAGTCGCAATGCCAAGACCCGTCATTATACCGACTTTACGCCCACTCTGAGCAGTACGCGTCGTAATCAAAAGAACAGCCGGACCTGGTATTAAAAATAGACCAAGTACAATCACAATAAACGTACTTAATGTCCCAAAAGTAAACATCTTATCACCTCCAATTACTGCATTTTTCCTAATTATATTACTAGAAGTTTAACACGAGAGGAATACATTGGTAAATGGACTTTATAGGAGCTGCCTGATAAGTTTCAAGATATAGAGGAGGAACCCCATCTCCATTCTCGGATGGGTCGAAGGTCCCAAAATGACGATAACTCCGCCGAATTGATCTATAACTTCGCAGAACTGATCGATAACTTTCTCCAATTGATCAAAAACGATTTTGAATTGATCGATAACTCCTTACAATTGATTGATAAGTTTCCAATAGGATATACGAGGAATAGAAAACGGTCTGCTTATAGGGTAGAAAGATAGAGCAACCCAAAAAGTTAGTAAATACCAACTTTCTGGACAGACTAAACAGGACGGTTAATTTCTTTTAAAGAGGCAACCGCCCTGTTTCTTTTTGTTAAATAGTAAGCCTTACATCTATTCAAAAATTTAGCTTTTGCATCTGTAACTAAATTTATCAGGAAACGATATATTCATGAAATGCTTTTTCAACTTTACTTCGTCCTGCGGCGATTTCCGGATGGAATTGGATCGTTGCGGCTTCGCGAATAGATTTAACTTCTTTCATCGCTTGCTGAATTTTATCGTTTTGTTTAGCGATTGAGTATCCAGCAAGTGTTCCTTGTGCACGAGCAACTTTTGCACTTTCAATGCCGGTGATATTGCCAGCTACATACAACCCTTCTAGTGGCGTTTCCATCTGTTCGTTATGGATGGGTACGTGCCCGCCTAGTTCTTCTACATATTGGAACGGACAACCGATAACTGAGGCAAGTTCTGTTAGCGGATAAAGTCCGCCTGCGATACAAACAAAGTCGACAGCAATCGTTTTTTCACTACCTCGAATCACTTCTCCCTCAGGTGTGATGTCACACATCGTCACAGATTCCACTTGGTCGGCACCATTAATTTGGACGATGGCTTTTCGGATGTGAATCGGCATCCCCCACATTTTCACTCCGCCTTTTGGATAGAATTTGACCGCCAAGTTTCGTACCCAATCGACTTTGGCAAATTTGCTACCGAAGCGAAGAAAGGCAGAAGGTGCTAAATGAGCGATTCGCACTAATCCTTCCATGACTTTCCCAGGATGTGCATGGTCTTTCGTGACAGGATTGCTGACAGGTAACGCCATACTATGCAGTTCAACACCTGCAAGTTGCAGTTCCCTAGCAATGGCCGCCGACAATACGTTAACCCCAACGACAATTCCTTTCTTTCCTACACGGACACGATGGACGTTTGTCATAACTTGCGCTGCCCCGATGGACATAACACCAGGAAGTGTCCAGCCCGGGATAGGCGCCGCTGTTTCTGCTGCACCGGTTGCAAGGAGTACATTTTTCGTTTCAAAAAGACCTCGATTAGTATGCACCTTATAACCAGCCTCAATTTTTTCTAGGTGATGGCAAGAAACTTCGCATTGAATCATCGTGTTCAACTTCTCAGCTTTTGCCAATAAAGCCTTCGTCTCTTCAATCCCGTTCCACCACTCACCATTTGGTTCTTGATGAAGTTGTCCGAGAAGTCGGCCACCCGGTTTCGGAAATTCATCGATGACCAATACATCCAAATTTGATTCGCGGCAGGCAATTGCGGCGGATAAACCCGCTGGCCCTGCACCAATGATGACAACATCAACCATGAGGAACTCCCTCCTTATGATGTTCATTCATTTTTTCAAATTCGGCATATGTACGTGGCCATTCTTCAGGCGACGCTTTAAATGGAGCAGGTTGCATTTTACCACTTTCAATGACCATTTGTTGTTGAATAGGCGTCATACATGCACGAACGATCTGTGTGTCATTCACAGTTACACGACATTCGAAACAATGCCCGATATTGCAATAAATTGCCCGTGGTGCTCCCGTTCCTTCATGCACTCGTAGTTGTCGGATTCCATTTGCTAGGAGTGCAGATGCAATCGTATCCCCTTCAAATCCTTCATATGTTTGACCATCGAAAGTAAAAGTGACAGATGTCTGATTAGTCAACTCCCCCAAAACTGGATGATTTACAATACGGTTCGTCATCTCGATTCTCCTCCTAAAACTGATAATGATACAGGTCGAACGGGAGGTTGGACTTTCAACGGAATATCATGGCCAGCTCTTTCTCCTGTTACCGCTTCCAAAACTGCGTCTACAGCAGGTCTGCATGTGCGTCCCCCACAATACCCCATTCCAGCCCTTGTCCGTAATTTTACTTCACGAGCAGAACAGTTATAACGGCTTGCGGTCTGTTGGATATCTTCCAATGAAACTTCTTCACATCTACAAATAATCGTTTGATCCACGCGGCAACTTCCTCCTTATAATCCATTACGATAAAATTTGACACTATATCTACTCCTATTTTACCATAGAGTAAGAATAGTATATTCGAATTTCAGAAAAAAATGCAAAACTTCATTCTATCATGTAGAATAGACTAAAAGGCATTCAGATGTCAAAGGAGGATTTGAGGATGGCAAAGAACAATCATGCAGAGGTAGCGATTATTGGTGGTGGAATTGTCGGTTGTGCAATCGCTTACTATGTTGCAAAATCTGGCCTTGACTGTGTATTAATTGAAAAAAATGATATTGCGAGTGGTACCTCTTCGCGCTGTGATGGCAACGTGACCATTGTGGATAAAGACCCCGGATTCGATAGTTTGATGTCTTGGAAAAGCCAAGAACTTACAATAGAATTGAACAAAGAATTAGATTTGCCATTTGAATACCGAGCACTCGGTAGTTTGCTTGTCTGTGAGAATGATAAGGAAATGCAAGCAGCGAAGGAATGGGTAGATATTCAGACTGCCGCTGGATTGAAGTTCAACTTACTTGACCGAGAGGATCTTCGTCAAGAATCCCCCTATTTTGCAGATGACATTCCAGGGGGATTAGAGTGTGAAACTGATTCGCTTATCAATCCCTATCTATTTTGCTATTCACTCATTGAAAAGGCCAAGCAATTTGGGCTAAAAGTACAAATACAAACAGAAGTAACGTCCATTACAAAAAAAGAGGACTTTACAATTGAAACGACAAACGGAACTTTTACCGCAAAGAAAGTCGTCAATGCTGCAGGCGTCTGGGCACCTTTTATCGGAAAAATGCTCGATCTCGATATTCCTATAATCCCGAGAAAAGGTCATATCATGGTTGGCGCCAGACAAAAACCGGTGATGATGCGGAATGTCATGGAATTCGGTTATTTGATGAACAAATTTGGCCGGGAGCGGATTGTGGACGAAAGAACAAAGGAACACGGTGTTGCGTTAGTGTTTGAGCCTACGGAAAGTCAGAATTTCTTGCTTGGAAGCAGTCGCCAATTTGTTGGATACGATGGAAGAATTGATATCAATGTGGTGGAAACATTGGCAAGAAGAGCAATGCGATTCTATCCGAAATTGAATGATTTCACGATGATTCGGGCCTACACCGGTTTTAGACCGTGGACATCTGATCATTTGCCAATTGTTTCAGCTGTTAATGAAATACCTGGCTTTTTCATAGCCGCAGGACATGAGGGCGATGGGATCAGTCTTGCCACTGTGACAGGTAAGTTGATTGAACAATTGATCCGTGAAGAGTCAGAAACGATTATTCCAATCGATCCATTGCGCTTTGAACGTTTCACCAAAGTACCTGTTTTATAAGCCTCCAACTTTGCGTAATTATAAATAAAAGGGTTCATAACTCAAAAATGCTCCTTCTGTGGGAGAGATACTGACAACGCAATCAGTTCTCTCCCAACAAATGAAGGAGCATTTCACATAAAAATAAATAATTAACAGCAATAGTCGAATAGCCTATATATATGGAAAGCGAATTGCCTCCACATCCTATTATTCCTTATTAAACCACAGTTCATCTTTGTCATCAACGTCACCATTGTAATTAATCAAAATTTCATCTCCTGCTTTTATATCGGTGTAAGCAAAGAAATCAAATGTACGATTTTTAAAATTAATATCATACGTTGCATTCGGTTCGTACGAATGATTAAACAACATCCCATACCCCAGAAGAATAGCAGATTGACCTATCCCATACTCAAAAGCATAGTCACTGAGGATGGTTTTCTCAATGTATTGATGCTCTTCGTTTGGATAAGAAATGACAGGTGCTTCATGTAAAAGCTCCCCTTTTTTATAATCACATGTCGCAAATACGCCTCTATTGAATTCTCCATCACTTAACGGAGATGTTTTTACCTCTATCATGTTTCCTCGCCTACTCACTTTTGTTTTGTTCTTTAACTATAACATTAATTTGAACATAATGCTCGGGTCAATATAAAAGCGCCACAAAGCAGTTATTGCTTTACACAAAATCAATACACATTTTACAAATCTATTTGGTAACTTCATGTAATCGTATTAACTTCTTTCATTTCCCTCTGTTTTTCTACTATACTGTTGTTAATGCATCTTGCATACTAAACGTTCAAAAATGGAAGGGAATGAGTATAATTCGAATCAATTGGAAGAGGTTACTAATTCTCTTTGCAACAATCTTCTTATTGATCCAAATCATCGGTAGCTTCTTTTTCTATGAATTAGCCGTCAAGCGAGGGCCGAAAGATTTCTTGCAGAATAATGCGGATTTGGAAGTGTCGGATCAAACAATGGATCTCTTTTTAAACGGAGATTGGATAGCTTGGGTAAATGCTCAACAATTCGAACAACTTACGTTAACATCACGTGACGGATTAAAACTGTCTGGCTACTTTTTACCGGCATCCAAGCCGACAAATAAATTAGCTATTTTCCCACATGGCTATCTAGGCCATGCAAAACAAATGGGGCTATTTGGTCAGTATTATCATAATGATTTAGGCTATAACATTTTCATGCCTGATGCACGGGGGCATGGCAAAAGCGGGGGGAATTATTACGGTTTTGGTTGGCCCGATCGGCTTGATCTGATTGATTGGACTAATCTTTTGGTAAACAAACTTGGGCCTGATACGAAAGTGGCCTACCATGGCTTATCGATGGGTGCAGCAACCGTCTTGATGGCTAGCGGCGAAGAAGAACTTCCTCGCCAGGTCAAAGCCATTATAGCAGACAGCCCGTATGCGTCCGTCTATCAATTATTTGAGTATCAAATGAATCGGATGTTTAAACTGCCAGCATTTCCGCTGTTAGATAGTACTAGTTTGTTAACGAAAATTAGAGCCGGTTATTCATTCAGAGAAGCAAGTGCACGCAATGAAGTGGAGAAAACAACTGTCCCAATCCTGTATATCCATGGAGAGAGCGATACCTTTGTTCCAACGAAATTGACAAAAGATTTGTTTAAGCATACTTCAAGTGCCACAGAACTTCTCCTTGTCCCAAATGCAAATCATGGCGAATCCTTTGCATTGGCTCAAGACAAATACAAAATGACGATTAAACATTTTCTTAATAAATATGTTGAATAACATATTGCCAGGTACTATCAAAACTCGGATAGCACCTGGCAACATGTTGTTTGTCGTCTTAGTCTTTATTCTGATTGCTATGAGACTAATAATGACTGGAATAAGCAATATTGTGATATCCTTATTCACCTGATACAGAAAAATATTTAATCCTTGCACCAATTTCATCGCGTACACGCTGGAAGAATGCCCATTTTTCTTCATCTGTTCCTTCTGCTTTTGCGGGATCATCGAATCCCCAATGTTCACGTTTTACATGCGGTGGTGTCATCGGACATTTGTCGGCAGCATCCCCACAAAGCGTGACGACAAAATCTGCATTATTTAAAATTTCCGGATTAATAATATCCGAAGTTTGATTCGTAATGTCGACGCCAGCCTCATTCATAGCTTTAACAGCATTTGGATTAACTCCATGGGCCTCAATTCCTGCACTAAGAACTTGCCATTCATCACCAAGATACTTTTTGCCCCATCCTTCAGCCATTTGGCTACGGCATGAGTTACCTGTACATAAGAAATAAAGTGTTTTTTTTGACATAATGAATAATCCCCTTTTTGTGTTTTATTGGATGAATGACAACCATAAATACAGTCCAATTAATGTAATGAATAACGTTGGGACTGTTAAGAGTATCCCGATTTTAAAATA
>NZ_JAWLIQ010000003.1:0-583 GCF_033485175.1 Sporosarcina sp. YIM B06819
TGAAATACTGCAATCCTCGGGTGTCATTTGACGGGAAGTACTGGTATTTGTCTGTTGGTATTGAGCAGGCGTTTAAAAAGGAAAAGTTAACAGATGAAATTGTCGGGATTGATTTGGGTATTACAACATTAGCCGTTTGTTCAAATGGCAACAAAGTTAAAAATATTAATAAAACAAATGAAGTCCGCAAGATCGAGAAACGTCTTCGTAGGTTGCAGAGAAGCGTTTCCCGTAAATACGAAATGAATAAGGAGGGAGACCGTTTCGCCAAAACAAGCAACTGTATAAAAATCGAAAAGCAAATACGGCACCTACACAGGCGGTTGGCCAACATTCGCACCAATCACATTCACCAAGCAACGAACGCAATTGCGAAAACCAAGCCTTGTAAAGTTGTGATGGAGGATTTGAATGTGCAAGGGATGATGAAAAATCGTCACCTGTCGAAAGCGATTCAGCAGCAAAAGTTTAAGGAGTTCTCCCGGCAAATGAAATACAAATGCGAGAAGTATGGCGTTGAATTCATGAAAGTCGATCGTTTCTTTCCGTCTTCTAAAAAGTGCTCATCCTGTGATGAAATCAA
>NZ_JAWLIQ010000004.1:0-7682 GCF_033485175.1 Sporosarcina sp. YIM B06819
CGAAGCAGGAAGCAAACAAGGCTTGTAAGATTTTTATAGGTTTTTGGCAACGGAATAGATGATGGGAAAACGTAAAGTAGCCGTCGAAGATTTGTTCAGCTTACAATCTGTAACGAATCCGCAGTTGGCGCCGAATGGCAAGGAAGCGTTGTTTGTTCGTACACATATTGAACAAGAGGATAATCAGTATGTGTCGCATTTATTTCACGTGGATTTGGTGTCGAATGAAGTGACACAGTGGACGCATGGTAAGGGGAGCGTATCATCGCCGAAATGGTCGGCTGATGGCAAGCAAATCGCCTTTTTATCGGATCGTGACGATAAGAACCAGGTGTTCATATTACCTGCAAGAGGCGGGGAAGCGAAGAAGCTAACATCTTTTGAAAAAGGCGTGTCGAGTTTCCTTTGGTCGCCATGCGGCCATCAAATCTGGGTAAACGCAGCCGTAAAAGAAGGCAAGACGTTTACGGATAAAGAAGAAAAAGAAGACAAGAAAAAGCCGGAGCCGTACCGTGTGACGACAATGAAATATCAGATGGACGGAGCAGGACTGCTGCCGCAAGATGAGTTCAAGCAAATTGGCGTGGTCGACATTGCGACAGGAGATGTGGAACAGTTCACAACAGGTAATTATCAGTATGGATTGCAGGCGATATCGCATGATGGTAAGAAACTTGTGATGGGTGTCAATCGGCAAGATAATTTAGATTATGAATTCCGCCAGCCATTATTCATCGTTGATATCGAGACAAAAGAAGAGACTGTGCTGATTGAAGAACAAGGCCATTACGGCGGTGCACAGTTTTCGTATGATAATCGCTATATCGTGTTTGCAGGTTCGGACAGATCATACGAAAATGCAACACATGATGACTTATATGTCTACGATACGCAACTGGCAACGCTTATGAATTTGACGGAAGGCCTCGATGCGCCGGTTGGTGATTATGCGATTGCGGATCATCAGCAAGGAGCAAGTGCACCGGTAGCCGTTTGGACAAAAGACAATCAGTTGTATTTCCAATTGTCAACGATGGGTGATGTCCAGCTGTATTTTGCAACACTTGAAGGCGAATTGTACCCGGCAACTCCGGATAATGAGCATGTCTATGGCTATGATGTTGCTGTGGATGGTGAGTTTGCGTTGGTCGCGGTCAGTAACGCTGTAAACCCAGGAGAGTTGTATAAGCAGACAATTACAACGGGGGAAAGACTAACTCTTACTTCATTTAATGCAACTTATTTGGACGATGTTGAACTTGTTGAGCCGGAAGCGATCTTCTATAAAGGGGCAACCGATTGGGATGTTCATGGGTGGCTGATGAAACCGGCGGGCTACGAGGAAGGTAAGAAATATCCATTGATCGTCGAAATCCACGGTGGACCACACGCGATGTACGGCAATACATTTTTCCATGAATTACAGCTATTGGCGGCACAAGGATATGGTGTACTGTACGTCAATCCACGGGGTAGCCATGGCTATAGTCAGGAGTTTGTCGATGCTGTACGTGGTGATTATGGTGGTGGCGACTATAAGGACATCATGGCAGGATTGGATTATGTTATTGCGGAGAATGATTGGATTGACACGGATCGCTTAGGTGTAACAGGTGGTAGCTATGGCGGTTTTATGACAAATTGGATTGTGGGCCATACGGATCGTTTCAAGGCAGCTGTTACACAGCGTTCGATTTCAAACTGGATTAGCTTCTTTGGTGTATCTGACATTGGTTACTATTTCAGTGAATGGCAAATCGATGCGGATATGACGGACGTTGATAAGCTATGGGAACATTCACCGCTGAAATATGCGAAGAACGTTGAGACACCACTGCTCATTCTCCACGGCGAAAAAGATTTCCGCTGCCCGATTGAACAGGCGGAACAGCTGTATATCACATTGAAAAGCATGGGCAAAGTAACGGAATTTGTACGTTTCCCAGATGCGAGCCACAACTTGTCGCGTACAGGTACGCCGAACTTACGTGTAACGAGGCTGGATGAGATTACGGGTTGGTTTGAGAGATATTTATAAGTATTGAGTAAGCGGAGCCAGGCACCGCCACAATTCGAAGTGCGCGAATGGTGTCAATGCCTGGCTCCTAACTCTACTCACTATACAAATCCCATTCTTTTGCATATTATAGAAGTGAGTAATCACTCACTAAGGGAGAGGGGTGGATTTTATGCAACTTACAAAGGCGTGTGTATCAATTCGTCACGTATCTAAAAATTTTAAAAAGCATCATGTACTGGAGGATATTAACTTAGAGATTTTTGAAGGGGAGATTTTTGGGCTACTTGGTCCGTCTGGTGCGGGGAAGACGACGTTGGTCAAGCAATTGTCGGGGTTGGATATGCCGACAAAAGGAGAAAACTTTGTGTTTGGTGAGAAAATGCCTACGCTACAATTGATGAATCGCATTGGCTATATGGCGCAGTCAGATGCGCTGTATGAGGATTTATCAGCGAAAGAAAACTTGCAATTTTTCTCGGCACTCTATGGCTTGAAAGGTGAAAAAAAGGCTAGTCGAATGGCGGAAGTGATGGAGCTTGTTCAACTGTCCAATGACATGACAAAATTAGTTTCGAACTATTCGGGTGGCATGAAACGCCGGTTGTCACTCGCCATTGCGCTGCTTCATGAACCGGAATTAGTTATTCTCGATGAACCGACTGTGGGGATTGACCCCGTATTACGGAAAAGTATTTGGCATGCATTTTATGACTTGAAGAAACAAGGCAAAACGCTAATTGTGACAACGCATGTCATGGATGAGGCGGATAAATGTGATCGACTGGGGTTAATGCGCGATGGACGGCTCATTGCGGTTGGTACGCCGGCTGAATTGAAAGCGCAAACCAACTCAAATACAATTGAAGAAGCATTTCTTGTGTATGGGGGTGCAAAATCATGAGAGTGATGGCTTTAGTCAAGCGGATTTTACAGCAAATCGTACGAGACAAACGGACAATGGGGTTACTCATCGTCGCACCAATTCTTGTTTTGACGATGCTATACTTAGTATTCAGCGGGGAAGCATATACTCCGAAAGTTGGTTTAGTGAATGTGCCAGCTGCCGTCGCGGAGCACATCAATGTTGACGGAGCGCAAGTGACTGAGTTGGGCAGTGAACAAGAAGCCCAGGAACAGTTGAACACGCGGCAACTAGATGGCTATATCACGTTTGAAGGTCAGTTACCTGTTATCCATCTTGAAGGTAGTGATCCAAGCGTATCAGGCGCAACGATGCGCTGGTTCCAATCGGCCATGACAACTGATCAAGCGCCTAAAGTGAAAGTTGATTATTTACATGGCTCTAGTGATATGGGGCAGTTTGATTATTTTGGGCCCGTACTTCTCGGGTTTTTCGTATTCTTTTTCGTATTTCTTATTGCGGGTGTATCTTTTCTGCGTGAGCGAACAACTGGCACACTTGAACGACTACTAACAAGTCCATTGCGCAAATGGGAAATTGTTATTGGCTATGTGTTGGGCTTCGGTATGTTCACGATGATTCAGGCGACGGTTATTGCCGCGTATACCATCTATGTGCTCGGCATGGTAATGGAAGGCGCATTCGGTTATGTGCTACTCATTACATTATTGCTGTCATTAACAGCGTTAACACTAGGAATTTTACTATCCTCTTTTGCTAATAATGAACTACAAATGATGCAATTCATACCCATTGTCATCGTTCCTCAAATTTTCTTTTCGGGTTTATTCAACTTGGAAACGATACCGAGTTGGTTAAGTTGGCTTGGTCAAGTCACGCCGTTGTATTATGCAGCGGAAGCATTGCGCGATGTGATGGTGAGGGGCTATGGTTGGGGAGAAATTTATATAGATGTATTGGCGATGGCAGGATTTTCACTGTTGTTCATTGCCATAAATATTATTGTACTGCGTAAATATCGTAAAGTATAAGGAGACCATCATGCCCAATCAAGATCATATGATAGAAGAAATGTATAATAGCGAAGGGAATTTAACGGAAAAACAAAAGAAGATTTTAGCCGCGGCGACTGAAATGTTTGCTGAAAAAGGCTTTGCGGGAACGTCGACAAGTGAAATTGCTAAAAAAGCAGGCGTGGCAGAGGGGACTATTTTCAGACATTATAAAACTAAAAAAGAATTGCTGCTGTTCATCGTCACCCCTATGATGGTAAAACTGATTGCACCATTCGTCATCAAGGATTTGAATAAAGTACTCAATCACGAATACGAACAGTTTGAAGACTTCATACGCGCGATGATTGATAACCGTGCGAAATTCTTGGAGAAAAACAGACCTATCATACAGGTCTTCATCCAAGAAATTCCGTTCCATACGGAGTTAAGAGAGCAGTTTATCGAGCATGTCGGGACAAAAGTGATGGCTCGCTTCGTGCAAATCATTAAACATTATCAGGCAAACGGTCAAATTTGTGCAATGCCCGCCAGTTCAGTTATTCGCCTAGTTGGCTCAACGATTCTTGGCTATTTCGTAACGAAAAATGTGTTGGCCGCGAAAATGGCATGGGATGATGAGGCCGAGATTGATCGGATGGTACGATTTTTGATGAAGGGATTGGCAATTGATCACACTACAAAATGAAACACCCAGCTTAACACATACCCCAAGAGGATATAGGTCAAAAATGATCCCATGGCCATAGCCCGGCGATGATGTATGATAAATTCTGATAGGCTGGTTGTTGCAAGTAAGCTGATTGAAATCCCGAGTAAAATGGCTTGGCCATGAGTGGTTAGATTGAAATAGTGGCCAATCCAAATAAATAAGCTAAAGCATAAGGATAGGCTGATGAAAACAAGTAACAGGCCCCCTAATGATTTGCCTTGCGATAGCAGTGCTGTTGTCAGGGCGAATCCTTCGGGCAGATGGTGGAGAATGGTTGAAGTCGTGATGGTGATGCCGAAAGTGGAATCTCCTAATGCATTGCCGATGGTCATGCTGAGTGGAATGGTGTGGAGTAAGAGGGCGATTGTTAGTAGGTAGAGAGATGGTGTTTGACTAGTTGTTGGGTGAGCTAACTGGCGAAGCGCTTGAAATAATAGATAGCCCATCAAGACGCCAAGAAGGAGGCCAAACATTTCGTACATTTGTAAAGCGGTTGGAATGATGTCGAGGGCTAGCAATCCGACTAGAAACCCACCACATAATAGCGACAAACCTTGCGTTGTTTGTTGAAAGAGTTTGGAGACAATCCATGCAAAAATGCCTCCTGCACTCACGCTAATAAATAGAAATCCACCGAGTATCACTGCACTCAATTGTGTGCTCCTTCCGCTACATAGACCTTGTAAAATAATTATATGCGCTGTGCGGACTTGTATGAGAAGGGCGCCAGGAAAGTTTGGTAAGCTTTTATTACGTAAGAGATTTGTATCAGAACTAAATGCCTATTATTCTCTTTCTACAAGACTAGTAGTTGAACAAACACCGTGTTACAATTTATTCATCCGGTTTTATTTGAATCTACGGATGATTGGCACTTGAAGAAAAGTGTAGGAAGAGGATGATGAAATGAAAAAGATGTTGAGGGGGCTTCGGGGGATCAAAGGAAAATTAATTGTGTCTTTTACATTGATTTTGATTATTCCTTCGATCCTAATTGGAACGCTTGCTTTTATGACGGCCAAAGATGCAGTTAAATCCGAGATATTGGCTGGATTTACTGAAAACGTCAATTTATTAAATACTTCAATTGACAATATGTTGCAATTAAAAGTGCATGATATGAATACTTTTTCTGGGAAAATTTCGATGAATATGTATGAGGGAGATAGTAGTCCTCAGATCCGTCGCATATTCGGTCAATATAGAGATTTGCATCCGGAAGCCGAAATTACCTATATAGGAACGAAACATGGTTTATTTGTTCAAGAACCAGATGTAGGTATTCCAGATGGCTATGATCCAAGAAAAAGACCTTGGTATATAAACGCAATGGAGAACAAAGGTGAATTTGTCATTTCTGATCCATACGTTTCTGCGAGCACAAATGAAATCGTTGTGACGATTTCCCAAGCTATTAAAGATGGGTCTGGCGTTGTGGCGGTTGATATTAACCTGAATTATTTACAAGAATTAACCAATCAAGTGCGTATTGGTGAAACAGGTTATGCAATTATATTGGATAAGAATAAAGGCTATATCGCTCACCCAACTGAAGGTATGGGGGAAGAAGCAGCTGCCAGTTTAACGGACCTACTCTATACGGGGAACACGGGACAAGCTGAACTGAATTATGACGGCGGCCAAAGGGTAATGGCATTTGTTACAAACGAGTTAACGGGTTGGAAATTGGCAGGATCGATTGCTTCTTCGGAAATTGCTGAAGCAGCCTTACCGATATTGCAAAGAACGATTCTTGTTATTGGAATTGCATTAATAGTGGGTGCAGTGTTTGTTATCTTCATCACCAAATCAATTCTTACCCCAATTGTTCGACTAAAAGAACAAGCAATTACGATTAGCGAAGGGGATTTAACGCAGGAGATTGAAGTTAAATCGAGTGATGAGGTTGGTCAGTTAGGTCAGGCGTTTAATAGTATGCAGGACAGTTTAAGAGCATTGATTCAAAATGTGGAAAAAAGTGCTGAACTAGTAGTTAGTTCTGCAGAACAGTTGTCGGCAAGTGCTGAACAAACAAGTGAAGCAACGAAGCAAGTGGCGACTTCAATTCAGGAAGTCGCACATAGTGCGGAGGTGCAAACGGACGGGGTAGGCGCCGCAAGTCAATCGCTAGCCGATATATCTGTAGGCGTCACACAAATCGCTGAAAACTCAATAAAGGCATCCGAGCTCTCTTATCGTGCGACGCGAGAAGCTGAAATAGGTGGACAAGCTGTTACAGATACCGTCAATCAAATGACGTCTATTCATGAATCGGTCAAGGAATCGAATACGATTACTCAATCATTATATGAACGATCTAAGGAAGTTCGGTCGATTTTGAATGTCATTACGGAGATTGCGGGACAAACCAATCTCTTAGCTTTGAATGCGGCAATAGAGGCGGCAAGAGCTGGCGAACATGGTAAAGGATTTGCGGTTGTGGCGGATGAGGTTCGGAAACTAGCTGAGCAATCCCAGAGGTCTGCGACAGAAATTCATGCAATCGTTGAAGGTATTCAAATAGACACGGAGAGCTCTGTTGAAATCATGGAACGGATTACGGAAAATGTGCAGGGAGGTATGACTGTCTCTACTGAAGCGATTGAGAAATTCAATCATATCCTGCAAAGTATGAAAGAAATCACACCTCAAATGGAGGATATTTCTGCAACTGCGCAAGAAGTCTCGTCTGCTGTTCAAGAAGTGACCGCAACAACGAATGATATTGCAAGTAGTGCACAGGGAAATGCGGCAGCATCCCAACAAGTGGCGGCATCTTCAGAGGAGCAATTAGCTTCAATGGAGGAAATCAGTACATCAGCCGAATCACTGTCCTTTATGGCAGAAGACTTGAAGGCATTGATTGCTAAGTTTAAGTATTGATAATTGAATAACAGTAAAAGCTCTTTGATCGAGTCTATGGTCGAAGGGCTTTAATTGTTAGCTTTATAAGTACAAATACGTGCATTTAAGTGTCCTCAAGTGGACAAAAATTTTCAACTTGTAGTACAGTAGATGTATGGAAAAATTACTGTTAATGAAAGAAGCGGTCCA